>WQUP01000094.1 GCA_009782015.1 Endomicrobiia bacterium
GTAAACGCCGTAAAAGACGCGGACCTCAAAAATAAAATAATAGAGCAGCTTCTAAACGACGGCGATTTAACGGCAAGCGAATACTACGCCATGACATCAAAAAATCCCGTAACAGTAAAAGGGCTTGAAGACAAACAAGTACACAGAAAAAATATAAAAAGACTCGCAGATATAGAAAACAACGAGGCCAAATACGGAGCCGTAATCGAAACGGTAAATAAAGAAATCGGCATTTTAAATAAGCTTTATACAAACAGCAGAAACGTGCGCTTTGACAGAACCCTCGCAAAATACCGCGGCAAAAAAATATCCGACTCCAAATTTTATTCGATACTTGAAAAATACGTTGCCGATATAAACGCAAATCCGGAAAAATACAACAATATAACCAAAATAACCCTTGACGACTATCCGAACATAAAACTCTATTTAAGCATGGTAAAAGAGTCGCATAAAACAAATAACGAAAGAGTATCGATGGAACTTCAGTCATTAATCGGAACTCTTAAAAGCAGCATATCTTACAGCCGGTACAAGCAGATAATCGACAATACGAACAATTTCCAGGACAGCGAAAAAGTCATGGATTTCGTTTCCGCATTTTTGAAAGCAAACCCCGACGCCGCATTAAAGTACAAAAACTTAAACAAACTTGCGGCAATAAACGAATTTACAAAACTGCTTAACCCTATAGATTTGATAAGCGAGCAGCGCCGGCTCGTAGAGAAAATCAAATTTGCTCTTTCGTATGACAATACGGAAGCGGAGATATGTTTTATTACCGACTTTAAAAAATATTTTGCGGATTATCTCACCGCCTCGCTTACGCAGGACGACTGGATATACGTCAAAGAAAATTTGAATTTATTTTTACAGATTTACGCCAAATATGCCGCTTACGACAATTTAAAAGAGCTGGAACCGGATTTTGCCGAACTGAATGAATATTACGACGTAAACACTCACAGAAACGAAATCTTCCTATCGAATATTTTTGCTCCGGCTGTCATACCGTTGAAAAACGGTATCCATGTTAACAACAAAATGGATTCCGGCTTTCGCCGGAATGACAACAAAGACACGTCTGCCACTCCCTCGCCCCTTGCGGGAGAGGGCAGGGGTGAGGGGTTTGCCGTTAACGCTTATGACATATTATCCGCAGCCAAAGAAGTAAAAATAGCAGTCACCGGCGGCTACCACAGCGAAGGCCTAAAAGAACTTTTATCCCAGAAAGGAATAACGTCTATAGTAATAACTCCGAATGTAACAACAGATATAACCGCAGCCCGCGCCAAATACGAAGAGCTGATAAAAGAACAGGCAAAATTCCCTTCAGAAGCCCTGGCTTACATTTTAATGTCAAACACAGCGTACGCCAACCAAGTTGCCAAAATTCTACAGGCAGCCGTAAGTTTAGGATTATCCGAAACAGAAATAAATAATCTTGTATCGAAAGCAAATGCAAAAATAGAAAATGGGAAAATAATTATCAGCGGAAAAGACGATAAAGGGAGCGATTTTTACAAAGAAATAAACCTGACCGCTGAAAATCACGTTGAAATGCCGAAAATAGAAAATGCATTAACGCCTTTTCTGAATGCGGCGGATATATTTAAAAATCCTGTTGAATTCTTAAATGACGTTGAAATCGGCATCTTAAAAGCAATCGGTTCTCTTTTATCCGACACTCCTTTGGGAGAACCCGGCCCGGTTGCAGCTGTCGAACAAGCAGGGCTGCAAAATGCGCCGGAAATAGCCAGCGCACCGATGTCTGAATTTGCCTACTATCCGGCATTTATCCAAGTGCCTTTGCTGAGAAAGGAGTTAGCAAAAGATAAATCCCAAATCGGCAGTATAGATACTCATGCCGGCTCTGTTGTCCCTTCGGCCGGCATTTTTGATCCAAAAATCCTTGAACGCTATCCCGTAAAACCGCTTTATGACGATGTGAATTATGCCGAACTTGCAGAGATAAATAAACTTACCGGTCAGGAAAATATGCAAGGCATGACAAATGAACAGCGTTCTGCGGCTTTGCGCGAAGCGGATAAAAGGTTTGCGGAGCTCGCAAAAACTCCCAGAAAACGCATCAAACTTAAATTGAACGACGGCGAAATCATTTCAGCAGCCGGAGTAATAGAAGAACCGGATTATCGCGCTTTAGCGCATACCCCAAAAGCGTTTTTCGACATTGAATATAAAAACGGCAAATATTCGGTAATAAATACTTTGTATATCGCCAGGGACGAAATTACAATAACGCCGGCCGAAGACGGATACTTTTATATTGAAACTCCTTATGCCGACACGCGTTTTTCTCTTCCGAGGCATGGCAGTAAAGATACAACCGATGAGCAGCTTGTTGCAGACGCTAAAGCTATTTTAGACCGCATAAATTCAAAATCAAAAATTCTTGCCGGAGAAGTAAATGAAAAACAGCTTGCCGAAAGAGATTTCAACGGAAGAACGTTTGCAAAAATAGTTGGTTTCACAACATTTTCGGGAAATACAAAAGGAGTTGAAAACAATAAAGACGCCGAGAACAAAATAAGACAGTATTTGTTAAAACTCATAGAGGAAAACGGAAAGGAAAATATTTTGGTTGTATGCGGAGCGACGGATTTCGGCGGCGTGCACAATGTCTATAATGTCGCTCAGGAGTTGGGACTTGCCACAATGGGGCTTGTCTCTTTGGCCGGATTAAAAGAGTGTCCGCAGGATATAAGAAAATGCGATTACTATTATGTCGAGGACAAAGTTATTCCGTGGGAAGGCGCGGAAGCCGGCGACTGGGGTTCCGAAAGCGATAAGTTTGTCGATTTGATAGATGAACTGTATGCTTTCGGCGGCGGTGCGCAGGCAATTCAGGAAATAAAAAACGTAAATAAACAAAACAAGCCTGTCCGCGTAATTTTTGGAATCAACACGACTTTCAGCGCTAAAGGGCAGGCGGAAATGTCGTTAATACGCGCGGACGAACAAGGCAGCGTCAAACTTAACAGCCTCATAGAATCAATTCAAAGAAAAATCGATGCTGAAAATAACGAATCAAAAAAGAACGCTCTTTTAAAAGAGCTTAAAGAGGCCCAAAAGACTCTCGGATTCAGCATTGAGGACATGAACTCCTTAAATATCGAAAACAAAAGATCGGATTTTAAAGAGTTTTCTTTTAAACAAGGCGAAATTGCGTCTTTTGAAGCCGATTTTGACGACAGGTATCCTTCGGTGCGCTTTAATGTGGCGTTAATAGACGGGAAATACGCAATTACAGATTTGACATACAACAATGTCGTGAAAAAAAATATAAGCATAATTAATACCCCGAACGGCTTTTATATCGATTCCGATTATAGCGATCTGAAGCTTTCTAAAATTCTAACAAACACTTCCGCGGCGCCGCTGACTTCCGACGCGACTTTAAATAAATGGTACGGTAAAATATTGATAAAGCTGTTTGGCAATTTCGGATTAAGAATAGTTCAGATCGCTATAGCGCCTCTGGCGGAATCAGGGGCGTTATCAGCCATTTACAGCGCATGGGCAGCAACAGGATACACTACGGATATTTTAGGCATAACGGATAATCAAGGCAACAAGATAGCGCAAAAGTTTTTGGCCGGGCATAAGGACTACAATGAAACAACAAAAAATAAATATTTAGAAGGTTTGTTTGCCATATTAAATTCCGCGCTATCAGATACAAACGGCAGCCGTTTCGCTAAAAACGCCGCTCTAAAATTAGCGTTAATAAAATATCATGCAAAATGGAATAAAGAGAACCCAAAAACACCATTGGCTGCAGACATTGATAATACAAAAATAGTTTCCTTGCGGAATATGCAGACGGCTGTTGTTGATGGAAAAGAGATAATATTAGATTTTCGCGCCGGAGAAGAGATAGGCATGTATGTTGACGACAAGCGTGCGAAGTACTCTGATAGGATCAGGCATGATTTACATTTGCACAGAGAAGGAATATCAGATGCTGTTATTGCAATTCAAAGCTTTGCTAAATACATAATAGGCATCGGAGAAAAGGTTGCCGTAGATGATATGTATCAAATAGAAAATCTCGGAGACGGCGCTGTAAAGATTGCCATTTTAGACGGAAATACAGTTAACTTTATAATGCATTCCAAACAGAGAGAGCCTGATATGCCGCCTGCCGCAGAAAAATCCGACCTAGAAAAAAAACAGATTCTTTCATCTTTGCCGTTTCCTTTCAGCAAATCGGGCTCCAAAGAGATTTCCAATTTTTATTCGGATCCCGATAAGTACATTAACATATTGAAGAAATATATCATTCGGCAAGGCTTGCAGACGGGCCTAAATTTTGCGCTGAGAGTTTATCCGGAAGGAAAATATTTTCTTGAAGACAGGCATTTCGGCATGCATCCTTCATATTATGAAAATATATATAGAGGAAATCTTTTAGGCTCGCACAAGTTTAATAAAAATAAATCTCCTCTTTCTAAGGATGAAGTTTTTGCCGTGCCTATAGATTATTCGTCTTTTGACGGCAATATTATAATTCACAGAACTTATGCCGACGACTTGGAAAATACTAAATATTTGCCGGTTTATTCAATAGGTACCCAAAATGAAAGAGACGATATATTTTTCGCCGCCCTTTTTAACAGCATACGCAATTTAATAGATCAATTCGGGCATGTCGATAGAACTAACTATGACTACGAATTGGATACTAAAACTGCAATACCCGTATTATCCGCTTTAAACTATTATGACTTACCTGAAAAAGAAGCTTTAAACAGAGTTACCGACAGGTTTGGCTTTCATTATGATTTTCCCGTAAAAACAAATAAAGAAATTTTTCATGTAACGCTAAGCCCTGCAGAATATGAAACAGTCAGGACTTCTTTTTATTCGCCAAGATTTTTAATAAATTACTATACTTATAAATTCTTATATCAATTCATATTGCAGCAGCAGGGGAGCGGCGCTGAAACGAAATTGAGCGAATTTATAGAAAACGAGCTGAAAGAATCTTATTCTTTGCCGGACAATCTCAAAGTTTTTAGCAGTTATCAGGAAAACAAATACAGCTCTCATTATTATTTAACAAACTATATAAAAGCATTGCATGAATACAATTCAGCTATATCTGGAAATAAAACAGAAATAAATCTTAAAAAAAATATTTATCATTCTTCAACCTTCCCGATGATGCGTTTTGGACTGCGGTTAAAAGCCGTTATTGTCAAATTGTTTCATGAAATAGGCGCCAGGTTTTACGATGTGCATTTAGCCCCGTGGATTGAAATGTTTGAAATAGCCGAAATAGCCGCCGTAAAAATAATTCCGGTGACAGGTGGGCAGAGTTATGAGATGGAGTTAGATTTTTTGTCAAAACATGAAAATTACAACAAAGCTTCTGAAGATGAAAAGATGATTTATAGAAGCGCTTTACATAAAATTGTAGACAGAGCTTGGATTGTGTATATTAAAACTTCGCCAGGACTAAGTTTCAAACAGGCAATAAGATTAACCGCCATA
>WQUP01000095.1 GCA_009782015.1 Endomicrobiia bacterium
TTTCTTCTGAAAGACAGCCTTTTAAACGTTTGTTGAGTTGATAAACAGATTTCAGCTTCCGGCATGGATTGAATCACCCCTGGAAGATAAGTAGATGCCATAATGATATAAAATTTTTTTGCCAAAACAACAGAAATCGAGTGAAAAATTTGTGAAAAGTTAAAGCCTTCGCTTTACGCGGATATTATATGCGCATCCCTATATTTTTTCAATGAGTTTTTTATTTCAAACAGAGAAACATACAAATCTCTATTATTTTTGTGGTTTTTTTCTAGGCTTTTCGGATTTCATGGCTTTCAATTCAAGCATTTTGTCCCTTAGAATAGCCGCAGATTCAAAATCTAGGTTGTCGGCAGCCTCTTTCATCTGTTCTTCAATGCTCTTTATGAAGCCGTCTATATTTTTCGGGGTTATATGGTAATCGGCCTGGCTTTCGGCAACCATGGCGCTCATTGACTCTTCCCTGGAAAGATTCTGGAATTCGTCAAGATCGTGCACGGCTTTTACTATCGATTTCGGCTTTATGTTGTTTTTTTCGTTGTATTCAAGCTGTTTGTTTCTTCTGCGGTTCATTTCGTTTATGGCTCTTTGCATAGAGCCTGTCATATTGTCCGCGTAGAAAATAACTCTTCCGTCAACATTTCTTGCGGCGCGGCCGCACACCTGTATAAGAGTTGGCTCGGAGCGCAAAAAGCCTTCTTTATCGGCATCCAATACGGCAACAAGAGACACTTCCGGCAAATCGAGGCCTTCTCTGAGAAGATTTATGCCGACCAAAACGTCAAATTCGCCGAGCCTGAGGTTTTTGAGTATCTCTATTCTTGTTAACGTATCTATTTCGGAATGCAGATACTCCACCCTGAAGCCCTTTTCTTTGAGATACGCTGCCAAATCTTCCGACATCTTCTTTGTCAGGGTAGTGACCAAAACGCGCTGCTTTTTGGCAACGACTTTTTTGATCTCTTCCATCAAGTCTTGTATCTGGCCGTCTATAGGATGGATAACTACTTCAGGATCGACAAGCCCGGTGGGCCTGATTATAAGTTCTACTATGTTGTTTTTGCTGCGCGTAAACTCGTACGCTCCGGGAGTTGCCGAAACCATCATGAACTTCCTTATCAGCTTTTCGAACTCAGGAAACCGCAAAGGCCTGTTGTCTAAAGCTGAAGGAAGCCTGAAACCGAAATCTACAAGCGTCTGCTTCCTGCTTCTGTCGCCTTCGTACATACCGCGTATCTGCGGAAGAGATATGTGCGACTCGTCGGCTATCAAAAGAAAGTCGTCGTTGTCTTCCAAAAAGTAGTCTATAAGCGTAGTCGGCCGCGTTCCCGGAGGATTTCCGGAAAGATGCCTCGAATAATTTTCTACGCCGTGGCAAAAGCCCGTTTCTTTGAGCAGTTCCATGTCGTATTTTGTTCTCTGCTCTAGTCTTTGAGCCTCAAGAAGTTTATTCTGTGATTTTAGGACAGACAGTCTTTCGTCAAGCTCCTCTTTTATCGTGCCCAGCGCGTTGTTTATTTTATCTCCGGTTGTCACAAAGTGTTTTGCCGGATAAATATATGCTTTGTCTTTTTTGAGAATTACTTCCCCTGTAAGGGGCTTGAACTCTTTTATGCTTTCTATGGTGTCGCCGAAAAATTCCACCCTTATGGCAGTCTCAAGATATGCCGGAAATATTTCGACAGTATCGCCCTTCACTCTGAATCTTCCCCTTATAAATTCGACCTCGTTTCTTTCGTAGTGTATGGCGACAAGCTCGGTCAAAAGCTGTTTTCTGGACTTCTCTTTTCCGGCAGATATCTCCACGCACATATTCTGGTAATCTTTCGGCGAACCGAGATTATATATGCAGGAAACGGACGCCACTACTATGACATCCTTTCTTTCAAGCAGCGACGTTGTCGCCTTTAAACGCAGCCTGTCTATGTGGTCGTTAATAGAAGCGTCTTTTTCTATGTAAGTGTCGCTTGAAGGTATATACGCTTCAGGCTGGTAATAGTCGTAGTATGAGATAAAGTATTCCACGGCATTATTCGGAAAGAATGATTTAAACTCCGCATAAGTCTGCGCCGCTAGAATTTTATTCGGAGATATTATCAAAGTAGGCTTTTGTAGTTTTTCTATTAGATTTGCCATAACAAAAGTCTTGCCGGAACCCGTAACGCCGAGCAAAACCTGCGAATTTACGCCATTGGCATAGTTATGGTACAGCTCATCTATTGCCTGAGGCTGATCGCCGGAAGGCTTGAATTTTGAGACTATTTTAAATTTGTTCATTTTTTTAACAGCAGAGGGTTAGAAGGTTGGATGGTTGGAAGATTGGTAAAAACCATACAGCAGTGTCATCCTGAACTTGTTTCAGGATCTGTCTTTAATCTTTTTACTGCAAGATGCTGAAACGAGTTCAGCATGACACATTTAAATTTATGGTTCTTAGATAATTCTCCTCTAACGCCGTTGCTAACCCTCTAACCCTCCAACCCTCTAACCTTAAGCAGTTCATAGTCCGTCTGATCCAAAATAAGCGGCGTAATCGAAATATATCCCTGCTCAACCATATCTATGTCAGTGCCTTTATTTTTGCCGCCGGAAACATATCTGCCGGAAAGCTTGTAGGAAAAGTTGCCTTTCTTATCGGCAACCGTCTCAACATTTTCATCGTAAGCGCGCAGCCCGAGCGGAACGACTTTAAATCCTTTGTAGTTTCTCGGAATATTTATGTTGAGGCAGATATTTTTATATTCGTTCTTTCTCTTCAACATCTTTTCGGCTATCTCTCTTGCGGCAATCGCGGAGTGTTCATAATCCTGAGCATACATTTCGGCTGCCGACAATGCCATGGACGGAATTCCTTTTAAAGCGCCTTCTCTCGCAGCAGCAACCGTACCGGAGTAAATGACGTCCTGCCCTAGATTCGGACAAGAATTTATGCCGGAAACCACCAAATCGATTTTCCCTTTCAGAAATGAATACAGCCCGTATTTGACGCAGTCCGCCGGAGTAGCGCCTTTAATCGCGTAAAAATCCTTCTCGATTACTTCAGTTTTTTTAAACTTTGCCAGAGTAATTCCGTGGCCTGCTCCGGAAACTTCGGCTTTAGGCACTATGACGTAAACTTTGCCTATCTTTGAAAGCTCTCTGAGCAGCGGGCGCAGCCCGGGGCCTTTCACTCCGTCGTCGTTAGAAACTAGAATATTATAGTTTTTCATTCGTAATCCTTTATCTCCCTCGCCCCTTGCGGGAGAGGGTAGCGCGAAGCGCTGGGTGAGGGGTATGGCGCACTTTCCAACATAGTGTTGCTCAGACTCATTGTGGGATCCTGCATCATACCCCTCATCCTCTTGCTTCGCAAGTCCTTCTCCCGCAAGGGGCGAAGGTAAACTACAGACTTCTTATTATTTCCTCCGCAATTACTTCCTGCGGGAATTTTTCCATTTTAACGGGCTTGACCTGCGGAATATTTTTCCGTATGGCATCTACGGTTTGAAGAAGCTTCTCCGCAGTCAGATCTTTTTCTTCTATGACTTCCGTAAAATTTTCTTTTTTTATTTCCTGCGCGTTAAAGTACTGATGATTATCCGTAGCATACGGATACGGAACCAGAACGGCCGGCTTGTTTAAAGCCTTGAGCTCAAATACAGTTCCCGCTCCGGCGCGGCATATGACTATGTCTGCCGCAGCATAAACGCTTCCCATATCGTGCATATATTCGAAAACGCGGTAAAAGGGCAGCTTCGCTGCTTTTTCTTTTACTTCCGAAAAACTTTTTTCGCCGGTTACGTGCAACACCTGTATTTTTTCTTTTTGCGACGCGGCAAACATAGCCGCGAAGGCGGTTTCGTTGAGCTTTGCGGCGCCGAGGCTGCCGCCGAAGATCAATACCGTAAAAATATTTTTGTCGAGATTAAGCTTCGAACATCCGTCTTCTTTCATAACGCCGACCACATCTTTTCTCACAGGATAACCGAAATAAAATAATCTCTTGCCGCATTTAAAATACTTTGCTGACTCCTTAAAACTTATGAAAGTAATATCTGCTATTACGTTTAATAATCTGTTTGCCACACCCGGAATCGTATTCTGCTCATGTATAAAAGTTTTTTTAAAACATATCTTTCCGGCTAATACGGCGGGAACCGATATGTAACCGCCGGTTCCTATAACGAAAGCCGGCTTTATTTTCAGCATCAGCACGACAGATTTAAAAAAGGAAACAATCATGGCAAACGCAAATTTGAAAAAAGCGGTTGAAAACCGCCTAGGCATGCCGGAAATCGCAAAACTCCTGTAATCAAACCCGCTATTTTTTATTATCTCCGCAGACGCGCTGTTGCTACTCAAAAAAAAGATAGGATTATATCCCTTCTCTTTGAGTTCTCGGGCAACGGATATGCCCGGGTATATGTGCCCGCCGGTGCCGCTTGCGGCGATAATGACATTTAAATTTTTATTTTCCATTCAATATCCTAAGTTGTCGTCATTGCGAGAAAGGAACTTTGTTTCTTTCGAAGCAATCCAGAAAGCCGACAGGCATTCTAACGGAAACTTCAGCTTTATCGTATAGATTGCCGCGTCAAGACTGCGTCTTTCCTCGCAATGACGGCGCTTACTCTTCCCGCACAATTTTCACTCTCAACTCGTCGGAAAGCCGGCCTTGTGTTGCCGTAATCACAAGGTCGCCTTCATTTATGCCTTCAAGCACTGCAACGCCGCCTTCAATTTTATCCCCGATTACAACAGGCGCCATTTTAACCTTTCCGATATCTCCGGATGCCGCATCAACAACCGCTATCGGAATAAGAAAATCTTTATTATCAAGATTTATCAAGCTGTCTTCCGGAACAACAACAGCTTGTTTATTGTTTCCGATATCCTGTTTTTCCGCGCTCATAACTTTTACTCCAAATATACCGTTATCCGCATCGTGATTATAGGTATCATTGAGAAATGTTTGAGCTTCTATATTTCCCAGTTCCGCTGCTTTTTCAAATCGGTATTTGGCTTCTGCATAGTTCTGCTTTTCAAAATACATTTTGCCGATACCGTACTGCGCATAAGCATAGCCTTGCTTTGCCAATTCATTTATTCCGGGCGTTTTGGCAAATATATGCGACAACTCAACAACAGAAATAATGATTATCACAAACACAGATACGGCTATTAAAATTTTTCTCATATTGCTCCTCCTTGATTGGTAAAAACAATCCAGAAAGCCGAAGTCCTGAGCGAAGTCGAAGGATCTGGAAACGACATTCTTATTTCTAGATTGCCGCGCCCCCGTACTACAACCTTACGGGGCAGGCTGCTAATGAAAACGAATTTCAATAGGCTCGCAATACGGCTAAAAAGCCATTCGCCGTATCTTCACTCTTAAAATTGAGAACTACATTCAATTTATAAACGGCAGATCCCCGATAAAGACATTCGGGGATGACACCTGCGGTGTCACTTTCCACTCTTCACTCTGCCTTTCTCAGCGTACTGTGACATATTGATAAGTATCCCCATCGCCGCCAT
>WQUP01000096.1 GCA_009782015.1 Endomicrobiia bacterium
TCAAAGGATTGATTCCGGCATTGTTTATGAGAACGTCCGCCTTGCAGTCGTTATTTTTTATGAAATTTTCAACGCTTTCAGGACTTGATAAATCCAAAACGTCTCTTCCCGGAGAAACAACCTGAAATCCGCTGCTAGAAAAAAGACGCGCGGCGGCTTTGCCTATGCCGCGCGACGCTCCTGTGATAAAAACTTTCCGCATTTAAAGGACTCCGCCTGCGTCTTCGATAAGTTTTTTATATCTGGCTTCAAGCATGACAATCCTCTGCGCGTCTTCGTTGTGTATCATGCCGTAAAAATCTCTTTTGTTTTTAAGCCACATAAGCTCAAAGCCTACGGCTTTGAGAATTCCTTTGTCAGCGTTGCTGTCCGCCAGGGATTTTTGCGCGTCAAAAATCACTTTTCTGGTTTCAAATTTGTACAAGCTGTTTGCCGGAAGCTTTTTGAAAAAAGGCAGGGAATGAGCGGAAACGCCGCCGCCGATTATAAGCTTTTTGCCGTGTTTTGAGGTTTTTTCGGCAAGCTCTTTGGCCATATTGAAAATCGCTTCGGAGTTTATGTCTTCTCTTGTAAGCTTCATGGAGCCCGTCATGTCAACGCGCCCCAAAACTATGCCGGTCAAATCCTTGGCTTCCGGAATGCTTAGCATTTCGTCAAAATTTTTAAAGCCGGTTATGGTTTCCAGATTGATTAAAAAAGCTATTTCAGTTCTTTCGTCTTCAGGAAACGCAAGCTTGGTGGACTGTATGTATTTTTTAAGCGCATACGAAGATTCTATCATCGGCGCGACTATCGCGCTGACGCCTATAGTTCTTGCGTCATACATGTCTTTAAGAGCTTCGCATCCGCCTATTTTGATAGTCAGGTCCAAACCTGCGCGCGTTACAACTTCTTTAAGCCTTAAAGCTTCTTCAAGCCTGGTGCCCTCGGCTTCGAATTCGCATTTTACGCCTATCACATGGTGGTTTTGTCTCAAGTCAGAAAGCGTTTGTACCATCTTCTTTTCTAAATTGTTCATTTCTCAAACCTCGTTTGTTTTGTGTGCTTATTGTAAATTTGCATAATTATATCAGATTTTTTGTAAGCTTGGCAAAACTTGCCTGGCAAAACTCAAACTGACAAAATCTAGCCGTTCTGCTTTTTTACGGCAATCAGCCGCATATTCTTGTCAAGCCGGTTAAAAAGCCCTTTCTCGCACGCGGCGCGATAGTCGTCGTAATTGTCCGCCGGAACATAAACGGCGTTGTTTTCTAACGGCGGAACGTGTTCCAAAAATTTATCTTCTAAAAAATTTCCGCCGCATACTATTTGTACGGATGAAGGCAGTTCAACCGTTTTCAGATTTTTGTTGTCCGCAAACGTGCGCCACAGCGCTATCTTTGCAGGCCGGCCTAAAAAACTATCCTCAACCTTCGCGTTTTCAGCCGGGGAGAAAGTTTTATAAAAGGCGACGGCGTAATCGCAATTCATAAGAATTCTGTACTGAACGCTGTTGACTTCTTTCTTCGCTATAAATGCAAAAGACGTTCCTGCCAAGAGGAATGAAACGGTAAATGTCAAAATGACGGCTATTGTGCGTTTTTTTATCATATTAAACCGTGAAATAAATCAACAGAGCCGGGACAACGTATAAAAGGTTGAACAGCATAAGGCCGCCCCAAGTAAACTCTTTAGTCAGCGGCATGCCGTCCGTAAGATTTTGCCGGTAAGCCGCCAGATTTCCTTTTTTCGGCGCAAATTCTATAAGAAGAATTGCAAGCGCTGCCGCAAATAATGTCGAATAAACGTTGGGAGGCACTTTGCCGAACCATAACAAGAGATCTTTAAGTTTCAGACTTAGTATGTTGCCGCTCAAAAACACTCTGTTTAAAAAGCCGTAATTCAGCAGATTTTCATTAAAGCAGACCGTTCCATGCGCGACAAATGTTCCGGTAAAGCCGACAACCATCAATAACAGCAATATAGAGTTTGTGAACTTTTTCTGCGATTGAAAAAAAGCGATAAAAAGAAACGGAGTAATGAAGATATACCAGTAAGCCGTGTACCATGAAGCTGAAATAAAAAATACCGCCATAGCGAGCAGGGAAATATAAATAATCATCCTGTCGCTTTGCAATATTGTATACGGCTTACAGTTGTAACAGAAAACAGTCAAAGCAAGCATAGCTATTCCTATATAAGACAAAGGCCCAAACGCTCCGGGCAAGCCGGTTCCGGACATATTTGCGATATTTGCATTTAAAAAATCCGCCGTATGATAAAAAGTATTTCCGGCGCTGAAAATCATGCCGAGAATTACGTTTGGCGCTAATGCCAAAATAATGTAAAAAACCGCGCGGGATATGCGTTTTTCTTTCAATAAGAGCAGCGGCAGGAAAATAAGCAGTACAAACGGCTTAAAGCAAAAAGACAAGCCCAAAAACGCCGCAAACAAAATTTTCTTATCGTTGAGCAGGTAATATATTGAAATCAGCAAAAAGAGAAGGCCTATAGAATCGTACTGGCCGTATATAAATCCGCCGAAATAGCTTATCGGATATGCTGCCCATGCGAATGTCATCCATTTCGATTTTTCGGCGTTCATTCCGAGCCGCCTGCCGATTTTATAAATCACGCGGCACGAGGCGGCATAAAAAACGGCGGCCAATATCTTATTCCAGACTGCCGCCCAATAAGACATATTTCTAAACATTGTGCCGGATATGATATCGCTTCCGGTAATTTTCTCGACAATAAAAAAAGGCAGATTCCAAAAGGCATAAACCATATATGTAGGTATGGCGTACACGGCGTTAAGTCCGGTTCCGGATGAATACTTGTAAAAATCAAGGGCTTTCCCGTCAAAAAACAGTTTTAAAAAGAGATACCCGTGCTGAAGCGTCGCGTCAAGGTCATCGTAAGAAAATAATATAAAAAAACCGGCAAGCATTGCCGACAGCATGGCAACATCGGTAAAAGTTATTTTCTTAAAAAAACTTTCGCAATCGATAATGCCGAATTTAAACAAAGAATAAAGAAACAGCGGCGCCGCCAAAAAGCAAAGAATCAGGATAAAAACCGTTACAGCGTAAATACCGCGGGGAACGGTTACTATCGTGTATGCCATGCTTCCGGCATTAGACGTCATAAGATACAGCTTTCCGCTTTCCGAGGCTGTAACGCTCAATTCCAAATCGGCATAACCTTTCCGATTAATCGGAACTATATAGTATTTGCTGTCGGCATTAATCATTTGGCAGTCGTATGCCGAACTGCCCTTAATACTTCCGGTTGCCGCGTTTTTTACTGTTAAAACAACTTCGCAATTTTCCAAAGAATCGTAATTTTTCGGTTCAATCCGGTCTAAATAAAAGCGGACTTCTTTAATTTTATCGTTTTTGTCGATGTGCGCTGCGGCGGTAATCGTTTTGCCGGCTGTCAATTCAAGGCTGGTTTCCGCGGGAACCGAGTATTTCTCATTTACATACTTGCCCAATATTAAAACGTAAGCGGCATAAGCCGCAACAAAAAAGAAGGCCAAACACACGATAAGAACCGCAGCGGAGGCTATTTTACGCCGTAAAGAGTTCGGCGCGGTTCTGCCCGGGAAAGGCGTTTCTTTTCTTTCGGTCTGCTCGAGCTCGGCTTCGCGCATTTTTTCAATTATGTCGTTTTTCGCTTTGTTTTGAAGCCGTTTCAATTTGAACAAAGAGCTCAAATACGAAATGATGAATTTTACAAGGCTTCTCTTTGATTCGCCGTGCGCCCTTTCGCAAAATTCTATGGGGATTTCCTTTACTCTTAAGCCGGTATTGTTTAAAAACAGCTTAACTATAATCTCTTCTACGATATCGAAGTTGTCGCATTCCAGTTCCAGCTCTTTAAGCATGCCGGTCTTGTACATGCGGAAACTGTTGCTCATATCCTTAATTTTTATTCCCAAAACCGCGCTGAAAGCAACATTGACGCATTTTGACATCAATTTCGAGATAAATCCGTTTCTTGTAGTTCCGCCTTCCACATAACGCGAGCCGATAACCAAATCCTCGCCGTTTTCAACAATGCTCAGCATCTCGGATATCTTTTCTGCCGGATGCGAGCCGTCAGCGTCTATTATTACCGTAAATTCGCCGCGCGCTTCTTTTATTCCGGTGCGTATCGCGTCGCCGTAATAATTGCCGCCTGTCCTATTTACGTATCTGACGCCGTACTCTTTGCAGACAGCCGGCGTGCTGTCCATAGCGGCCATTGTGTCAACTGCCAAAATTTCAAAATCGGCGACTGTTTTTGACAGCGCCGATTTAAGAGCGGGTAAGATGTTTTTTAAGTTTTCGGCTTCCTTATAAGAAGGAAGCACAACCGAAAGCTTCATAATTTATTTGTCCTCAAGAAATAAGTTCCTGTCTAAAAGCGAGATATTGTCTTGATAGTAACCGAATAACGTTTTGATCGATTTGTCTATGTCGGTAAATTTCAGATTAGGCATTTCATTTTTCAGCCTGGCGTTGCTGCCTGTGTATTCGAGCCCGTATCCCGGGGATGCTATAAGAATATCCTGATTTTTGCCGCCGAAAGTTTTTATCTTTTCGGCCAACTCCGCCAAATCTATTTTCATGTCCGGAACTGCGTTATAACTTTTATGCCTGGCGTCATTTTCTATAAAAAATTCTAAAATCGGCATCAGGTCATCAATATACAAGTAACTGAACTTTCTGTTTTGCCTTAAAGTAATCGGCAAATCAAGCAAGGTCTTGCATATAGCGTTTGAAATAAAACGTATTTGGAAATCTTCGTGCTTTCCGAATATGCCGAAAATATTTAAATCTATAAAAGTATCTGATTTTTCAATAAGTTTTGCTATTGTGTATTTACAAAAACCGTGTTCGTCAGCCGGGATTTTTTTGAATATGTCGCTTTCTTTCGCATCCTTGATGTCCGCCGAAACATCATAAATCGCGCCTGAGCCCAAGTTGATAAATTTTCCGAATTTGTCTTTATGCCTTTCAAGATTTTGAAACATCCTGACGTTCGAATAAAATAAATCGGAGCGGTCTTTCGCGTTTCGATGCCCGGGCTTGACCGCGGAATGCAAAACAACGTCAAAATTTTTATTTTTAAAGAACTCGTCAACATTTTCAGTATCGGTAAGGTTCAATTCGAAACTTCTCGGAGCCGTTATTTCATACTTTTGCGCCAAAGGCGATTCAAGAATATTTTTGCCTATAAAGCCGTTGCCGCCGGTGAGGAGAATTTTTTTCATAAAAAATTCTCCGGATGCCAGGATGCGAAGATGCGAAGATGCCAAGCAAGCAGAAAAACGCACAACACGCAATCAGCTGTCGCTGCATATCCTCTTATCATCCCGGTTTCCTATCTTCTGCCATTAATAATTTTTTTCTCAAAGCGTTAATCCGTTTTGATAAAACAGCAGTATCTCTCAACAGTTCTTCCAAGTCGTTAATAAAACCCAATTCCTTGCAAATACATAATATCGCTTCAACTTCCTTCAAAGAAGCATCGGAAAGATTCAAAAAGT
>WQUP01000097.1 GCA_009782015.1 Endomicrobiia bacterium
CATCTCCTTTTCTGTTGCCGCCCTTATATTTTTAAAGCCCCTTCTCTCTTTTTTCGGCGCGAGCCCGGAAGTGCTTTCTTATGCGCATCAGTTCATGGTCATAATTCTTGCGGGCAACGTCGTAACACATACGTATATGGGCATGAACGCTATTTTGCGTTCCGCAGGGCATCCGCGCAAAGCCATGACCGCGACTCTTCTGACCGTGCTGATAAACGTCATACTAAATCCTCTTTTCATTTTCGGCTTTAAATGGGGAATACGCGGAAGCGCCGCGGCTACCGTCATTTCACAGATGGCGATTCTTATGTGGCAGTTCTATTTTTTCTCCGACAAATCGAATTTTATACATTTAAAAAAAGGTATTTACCGTTTAAAGCGCGACATAGTCGAAGGCATAGTCTCGATAGGAATAGCGCCGTTTTTATTAAATGCCGCGGCCTGCGTAATAGTGGTGATAATCAACCGCCAGCTGACTTTTTACGGCGGAGATCTTGCGATAGGCGCATACGGAATAATCAACAGAGTGGCGTTTCTTTTTGTGATGGTGGTTTTCGGCATAAATCAGGGTATGCAGCCGATAGCCGGCTACAATTACGGCGCCGGCCATTACGGGCGCGTTACGGAAGTTTTGAAAAAATCGCTGTTAGCCGCAGTCTGCGTAATGATTGCCGGTCTTGTTGTCATTGAGCTGTTTCCTTACGCCATTGCTTCGGTCTTTACAGCCGAAACGGAGCTGATAAATTTGACAGCCTCGGGTCTGCGCTATGTTTTTATGTTCTATCCCGTTGTCGCTTTCCAAATGGTCGTGCTGACATTTTTTCAGAGCATAGGCATGGCGAAGAAGTCAATACTCCTTTCGCTTACAAGGCAGGTTTTTTTTCTCATTCCGCTTCTGATAATTCTGCCAAGGCGCATAGGCGTTTCAGGAGTATGGCTAAGCATGCCTTTAGCAGATTTGCTTTCGGCGATTCTTGCCGCAGTGCTGCTTTGGTATCAGTTTAAAAAGACAGAGTTGAGATTGAGGAGTGGAGAGTGAAGATACGACAAAGACTTTTTTGTCGTCATTGCGAGGGAACGAAGTTCCCGAAACAATCCAGCGTAGTTGTAGTATCTTCACTCCTCACTCCCCAATCTTCACTCTGCCGTTAAAAAGGAGGTTTATCATGACTGAAAAGTTTGTCATAACAATAGCAAGGCAGTACGGCAGCGGCGGGCTGACGATTGCGAAAAAGCTTGCACAGCGGTTCGGGATAAATTTTTACGATAAAGAGCTGATAGCGATAGCCGCCAAAAAAAGCGGGCTTGGGCAGAAATTTCTCGAAGAGGCAGACGAACGGGCGTCTTTCGGCATATTCGGAAGCATAACCGGCTGGTTCTCATCTTTTATAAACGCTCCGGAAAACGTATCGATAGACAACGAACTGTTTAAAATACAGAGCGACATAATAAAACAGCTTGCCAGAAAAGAGTCGTGCATATTCGTAGGCCGCTGTGCTGATTATGTGCTGCGCGAAAACCCCAGATGCGTCAGCGTTTTTATAAGCGCGAATATTGAAGACAGGATAAAAACCGTCTTGCAGCGCAACAACACCGCTCCTGAAAAAATCGCCGAAGAGATAGAGCGTATAGATAAGCAGCGCGCCAAATACTACAACTTTTACAGCGGAAGAGCATGGGGCGCGGCGCAGACTTACCAACTTTGCATAAACTCTTCGGTTCTAGGAATAGACGAGACAGCGGAATACATAGCGGAGTTTGCAAAACGGCAGTTAACGGCAGTGAATAGTTAATAGTTAATAATTAATAATTGGATGTCTCTAATAACCCTTGTTTGTCATTCCGGAAGGCAGTAGTCCGGAATCTGCCTTAAAGTTTGTTCGACGACAAAAAACTGCAGATACCGGACAGAGACTTTCCGGTACAAGATTGCAGGTTTTTAGAGAAACCCAATTAATAACTAACGACATGATTTAAGTTGAATAAGTAGTTTTTGCCGTTAATTATTCATTATTAACTATTAATTATTAACTGCCGTTAAAAATGGTATAATACCCCTAAACAAATTTCAGAGAGGAAAAATGCCGCAAAATACTGAAAACTCCATAGGTATTGTCGAGACGCAATACTTCAATTTTGACAGGCTCGTTCTTGAGTCAGGCAAAGAGCTTGCGGACGTTACTGTCGCTTACGAAACTTACGGGAAACTCAGCGAAGCGAAAGATAACGCCGTTTTGATAGTTCACGCTTTTACGGGCGACGCCCATGCGGCCGGTTTTCATAAAGGCGACGACAAACCAGGCTGGTGGGACAATATGATAGGGCCGGGAAAAGCTTTTGACACGGACAAATATTTCATAATATGTTCAAACGTTTTGGGCGGCTGCTCGGGAACTACTGGGCCGAGTTCAATAAATAAAAAAACCGGCAAACCTTACGCTTTGGAATTTCCCGTAATAACGATTGTCGATATGGTTGCCGCGCAGAAAAAACTCATAGATTTTATCGGCATAAAAAAGCTGCTTTCCGTCGCCGGCGGGTCAATGGGCGGAATGCAGGTTTTGCAGTGGGCGGTCTCATATCCGGAAAGCGTAGCGTCAGCAATTCCGATCGCCACTACGATGAAGCATTCTCCCCAGCAGATAGCGTTTAACGAAGTCGCCAGGCAGTCCATAATGGGCGACGTTGCGTGGAACAACGGGAATTATTACGACAAAGGCCAGCCGGAAAGAGGTTTGGCCGTAGCAAGAATGGTCGGGCACATAACGTACATGAGCGACAAATCCATGGAAGAAAAATTTTCCAGGAATCTCAAAGACAAAGCCTACTCTTTCAGTTTCGCTTCCGATTTTGAAGTCGAAGGGTACCTTCGCTACAGAGGCGACTCATTTGTAAGGAGATTTGACGCAAACTCGTACTTATATATAACGAAAGCCATGGATTACTTTGACGTTTCCGGAAAAAAGTTTGTGCATGAAGCAAAAAAGAAAGATATAAATTTTCTGGTGATTTCGTTTAAGTCCGACTGGCTCTATCCGTCTTACCAGTCGGAAGAGATTGTAAAGCAGCTCAAGCTTAAAGGATACAACGCGACGTACATAGAGATAAAATCAACCTACGGCCACGACGCGTTTCTGGTTGAAGCCGACGATGAAACCAGGATAATAAAACATTTTTTGGAAAGGGCTCACAAAGAGGCTTCAAATGTCTGAAAGAATAATCAACAACACTCCGCTTGAATACAGAAAAATCGCGTCCGTAATAGAAAGAGATTCCAAAGTTTTGGATCTCGGCTGCGGCGACGGCGATCTGCTTTATTATCTTTCCCAGACAAAAAACGCAAACGTGCAGGGCATAGAGATAAGCGAAGACGCCATTTACAAGTGCGTAGAGAAAGGGCTGACGGTTTTTCATTCCGACATCGAAGGCGGAATAGACGCCTATCCCGACAAAAGTTTCGACTACGTGATTATGCACAACAGCCTTCAGCAGGTGCAAAAAATCGACTACGTGATAGAAGAGTGTTTCAGGCTTGGGAAAAAAGTCATCATAGGGTTCCCTAATTTTGCATATCTTTGGGCGAGAAAAGATCTTCTTATGGGTCATTCGCCGGTAACAAAAACTCTGCCGTACCAATGGTACAATACGCCTAACCTCAGATTTTTGAGCATTGAAGATTTTGAAAAGTTCTGCCGCGAGAAAAACTATAAGATTTTGAATAAATTCTTTTTCAGCACAAACAGAGAAATAAAATTTCTGCCAAACCTTTTCGCCCAAACTGCCGTTTTTGTCATTTCAAAATGACAAAAGCAGGCCGTAAATCCGCTCTTTTGTCATCCCCGAATGTTGTAATCGGGGATCCAAGTTAATAGACAAAAGCATGTCGTAAATCCGCTCTTTTGTCATCCCCGAATGTTCCCCGATTACAAATCGCGGGGACAGGCTCCATCGGGGATCCAAGTTAATAGACAAAAAAGCAGGTCGTAAATCCGTTCTTTTGTCATTCCCGAGTGCATTAATCGGGAATCTGCAGTTATCAGTTGTCTTTTGTCGTCATTCCGTTGGAAAACGGAATCCATGTTTGCCGTTAAAATGCATAAGGAAAAAATATTTTAGTAAAAATGGATTCCGGGTCAAGCCCGGAATGACATAGCGTATGGAGGAATTAAACGTGGATAAAATCTTTGAAGTTTTTGAAAAAGTCAGAAAAGAGTCTCCGCTTGTGCATCACATTACAAACTGGGTCACGATTTACGACTGCGCTAACATTGTCAAAGTTTTCGGGGGTTCTCCCGTGATGGCTCATGCCGTCGAAGAAGCCGCGGACATGGCTTCGATAGCCGACGCGCTTGTCATAAATATAGGCACGCTCAGTTCCCGCACGATTGAGGCTATGAAGCTCGCGATTGCCGCGGCGAACAAGAAAAAGATTCCGGTAATTCTCGACGCCGTAGGCGTGGGCGCGACAAAGTTCAGAAACGACACGATGAAAGATCTTTTGAAATTCAGAATAGACGTGATCAAAGGAAATGCTTCCGAGATTGCCGCGGCTGCCGGAATAAGCGTTACAACAAAAGGCGTTGACAGCGGGCACGTTTCCGGAGACATGATGAAAATAGCAAAACAGCTTGCCAATGAAAGAGAGTGCGTGGTAGTCGTAACCGGAAAAGAAGACATATGCACCAACGGCGAAAGCGCGTTTGTAATTAAAAACGGCTCTCCGATGATGTCACAGATTGTAGGCACCGGATGCATGGCAGGCTCGGTTATCGGAACGTTTTGCGCGGTGGAAAAAGATTATCTCTTCGCCTGCATTGCCGGACTTGTATGCTTTGAAATCGCCGCTGAAAATGCAGATAAAACTTCCGAAGGCCCGGGCACGTTTAAAAACAAGCTTTTCGACAAAATAAGCACCCTCAGCGATATTTCCATCAATAAAATGAAGCACGTGGAAGAAGTGCGTTAAAGACGATGCAGGGATGCAGAGATGCAGTGAGGCAGGGCAACTGCCCGCATCTGTTGTCTTTAACTCCGCATCCCTGCATCTCTGCGTCTCTGCATCGCATTTTAAAGGTATTAATCCATGAACGAAATAACCGAAAAATTAAACAAACTTAAAAAAGAGAAAAACGCCGTAATTCTGGCGCACATTTATCAGCTTCCTGAAATACAGGACGCCGCGGATTTTGTCGGCGATTCTCTGGATTTAAGCCGCAAAGCTGCGCAGACGGACGCGGACGTTATAGTTTTTTGCGGAGTGCATTTTATGGCGGAAACGGCGGCTATTTTAAGCCCCGGGAAGAAAGTTTTAATACCCGATACTCACGCCGGATGCCCGATGGCCGATATGATTACGCCGGATAAACTTAAGGAAGAAAAAGCAAAATATAAAAAACCGTTCGTGGTGGCATACGTCAATACTTCCGCTGCGGTGAAAGCCGAGTGCGACATCTGCTGCACTTCTTCAAACGCGGTAAACGTGGTAAAAAGCGTCAAAGATAAG
>WQUP01000098.1 GCA_009782015.1 Endomicrobiia bacterium
CAGTCGGACAATGTGACGTTCAGGCCGCAGTCCGTAAAGGACGACGCCGTACAAATCCGCCAATTCATACGTCTTGGCATGTCAACGGGGGATCCGAGAAATAACGGTTCCCCGAAGCAGGAGGAGCTGGAGTTCAGAATTGACAAATTTCCGGCTTACCTGAAAATCAAGCTTTGGAAAAAGCAGCCGGAGTCCGTTTCCGACAAAGCCGACATTATGACGGAATTATATTTTGATAATTGAGGCGGCCGTATTTCTGAGCCTGTTTCAACGGCTGAAGCGTCACATGTTTTTCAAAATTTATGCGCTCGGATACTTGTTATGAGAAAAAGTTTGCTTGTCGCATTGCTGGCAGCGCTTATTGCGGTTTTGGTTTATTCGCGCATGCATCCTGATGCTCTTTTGGATTTCGGCGAGTCGCTTCGGGCTTTTGCTTCCAAAATTACTAACGGCAGAATTTCAGCTCCCGACGCGCTCTCGGAGCCGGTAAAAAATGAACCAGAAAGGCAGAAATTTTTTCCGGTTACGCCGCAAAATATTACGGAAATACCCGTAAATACCACCGTTAATTTTGATCATAAAAGTCGTCGGGAAATTTATGAAATAAGAAAAGGGTTTGTCGAGCAGAGTTTGTTTAAAGGCCAAAACTACGAACCGGCCGAAGCCGTTTTGGGGCAGATAGAAGACGGTTACCCGTGGATAACTCTCGGCTATACGTTTAGAACGTTCTTTAACGGCAAAAGAGACGGCGATTCCGAAGAAAGCAGATTTATCAATAATCCTTCGGCTCTTGTCATGTTTAACTTTGTGCGAGTTAATATTCAAACTAAGTTTGAAGCAGGCGATAATTTGTATTTGCTGCCCGAATCGATACGTTATTATAAAGATGAAAACACCGTAAAAATAACTTACAATTTCCAGGAATTTTTTGATTCGATTCCGGATGAAGATAAGGGTGAAAGCCTTTTTCAACTGGAAGGATTGAACGCCCGCGATTTTGGTTTTCAATGGGCGTATGTCTATCAGTCAAAAAATGTTTATTTTGCCGAAAACACCGTAAACTACGGCGTGCGCAGGTTTAAAAATTTTATACATCTTGGGATGTCTACCGGAATTCCGCGCAATAACGGTTCTCCGAGACAGCCTGAGTTTGATTTTAAAATCAATGAGCTTCCGGCTTATATAAAACTTAAACTTTGGAGAAAAAAACCGGAATCCGAAAATGATGAGGCCGATATAAAAGCGGAGCTGCATTTCAATAAATCCGAAAACAGCGTTCGGACCTGCGGCAATCAAAAAATGCTGAATGATATCGACGCGTATATAGACACTGCAAAATTTGACGAAAAATATGGCAATAATAAAGTTGATATGTATATTTTAAAAGCGCGAATTCTTGACGATCTCGGAAAATACGAATATGCCGTTAAAACATTAAGGAGTATAGAATCCGAATATGTTCAGGAAGGGCAAAAGAATATAGACTTTTACGTCTTATTAGGCTTTTCATACGAGGAATCGGAAGATATTGAAAACGCAAAAAAATGCTATGTGAAAGCGGCGCAGGCGGGCTCTAAGTACGCGCAGGAAAGATTAACCGAATTGGAACGCAGATGAGGTTAATGTGAAAAAAAGCGTCATTGTGGTTTTCATTGTAGAAGCGGCGCTCATAAGCTTGTTTATATATATGTGCTACGGACTTATCGTTAAGCATAATGTTATCGAAAGAATAAAAAACAGCGTTTCTGCGGCTGCCAGCCATAAAGAGAAATCCGGCTCGTCGGAGGCACGCAAGCGCTATCAAGAAACCTTGGCAATCGCAAAACTTATAACGCCGGAACGGGAAGACGAATTTATCGAAAAGGCCCTGTCGGAAATTCGGGCCGGTCGTTTGAAAGAAGCTTTAAAATATTACGATGCCGTGGTCAAGGCAAATCCTGACAACAAGAGGGTCTGGTCTAACAGGGCGGCGGTAAAAACAGCTCTCGGAGATTACACCGGAGCTGTTAAGGACGCCTCTGTTTCCATAGAAATTTATCCGGAAAGGGGCGCCGGCTATCTCAACAGGATGGAGGCTTATTACAGGCTCGGCGAGTGGCAAAAAGCTTTTGACGATGCCGACACGTACATAAAAGCCGGAAAATTCGACGAGAAAGACGGAAATAGAAAAGTAATAATTTATTTGTATAAAGGAGAACTGCTTGCGCGTTTGGGCAGATGCGACGAAGCTATAGAGACGCTGCTTTACATAGAGCCGGAGTGCGTTTCGGACACAGATAAGAGCTATGTTTATAATTGGCTCGGTTGGTCGTACGAAAAGTCGGGAAATATAGGAAACGCAAAAGAATGCTATGGAAAAGCTATGCAGGCGGGCTCTGAATACGCACAGGAAAGATTCCTCAAAATGGGTAGATAGACCTATAATTTTTATTTGTTACAGAGGTTTTCATGATTTTTAACGAAAAATTTGAGACTATGAATCTGCAGGATCTGAAAAACCTGCAGTCTGAACGCCTTTGCGCGCTGGCAAAATACGTTTACAAAAACTCTCCTGTTTACAAAAAAAGAATCGACGAGGGGGGATTTTCCCTTTCGGAAATAAAGACGATTGACGATATTGTGAAGCTGCCGTTTACCACAAAAGACGATATGAGGGATTACTATCCTTTCGGGCTGTTCTCGATGCCGGTCAATAAAATAGCCGAAATGCACGTTTCAAGCGGTACGACGGGCAATCCCGTGGTGTCGGGATATTCCAAAGAAGACATAGACCTTTGGGGAGAAGCGGCGGCGCGTTCCATAGCGTGCGCCGGCGGAATGCCCGGCGACCTTATACAGATATCGTACGGCTACGGGCTTTTTACAGGAGGACTCGGGCTTCATTACGGCGCGCTTAAATTCGGCGCTGCGATTATGCCGATGTCTTCGGGACAGACAAAAAGACAAGTCAAGCTTATGAGCGATTTCAAGCCGAGAATTTTGGCCTGTACGCCGAGCTTTGCGTTATACATGGGAGAAGAAGCCAAAGCCATGGGACTCGCGTCTGAAGATATTTCGTGGAAAGTAGGGATACTGGGAGCAGAGCCGTGGACAATCGCGTTGCGCGACCAAATAGATAAATCGCTGGGAATGATTGCCACGGACATTTACGGACTTTCGGAGATTACCGGGCCCGGAGTGGCGCAGGAATGCCGGCATAGAGACGGCCTGCACATTTGGTCCGACGTATTTTATCCCGAGATAATCGATCCGGAAACAAATAAACCCGTCAAGGACGGAGAGGTCGGAGAGCTTGTCATAACCACTCTCACAAGAACCGGTATGCCGCTGCTAAGATACCGCACAAGAGACCTTGCCTCTCTAACTAAGGCACCTTGTGCCTGCGGGAGGACGTCGCCGCGCATAAGCAAACTCAAAGGAAGAACCGACGATATGATAGTGGTGCGTGGGATAAACGTTTTCCCCACGCAGATAGAGTACGCGCTTTTGCAGGTTGAAGAAACGCTGCCCAACTATCAAATCATAGTAAGCCGCGAAGCCGGCGGGATGGACACGCTTGAAGTGCAGGTTGAAATAGAGGAAAAAGTTTTTTCGGATCAGATGAAAGTTTTGGAAGCCGTTAAACAGAAAATCAAAAAGAGCATCGAAAACACAATACTTGTCGGCGTAAACGTAAAGCTTGTGGAACCGAAAACCATACAGCGCAGCGAAGGCAAAGCGAAGAGAGTCATTGATAACAGAAAAATTTGACATAGAAGCTGAGAAGTTGGGAAGTTGAGAAGCTGAGCACAGACAAAGGCTTTGTTGTTGCCGTTGCTCAACTTCTCAGCTTCCCAGCTCTCTCAACTTCTAAAACGGAGGCTCCATGTCTGAAAATCATTCTTTGAAAGATGTTGTTGCAGGAATTTTCAGCCGTATTGCATCGCTTGTAAAAGGCAACGGGCGGATTGTTGCTGCCGCCGTAATTGCGTACGGGTTGTTTTACGCGGCTGCGGCGTTGTTGGGAGTTCATGTCTATGTTTTGCAGCTTTTTTTCTCGTGCGTTGCGGCTCTGTCGCTGTTTTGCATGTTTGTTCCGGCGTTTAACGGAGAAGAGCTGTCTTTTAAAAATGCCGTGCCGGACAAAAGTTTCATTTTTTCCGCCGCGGTGCTTGCCTCGCTGCTTTTGCTCATCGCGATTTTTGTTTTCTCGGTGATGTTTGCAAGCGCCTTGGTTTCGATGTTAATCTCGTTTTTTCTGAAAACGAATACGGCAAACGTTTTTTCGGCTCCTTTTATCTCCGCAATTGTGCGCGCGGCAGCCGCGTTTGCGGCAATAGCGTGTTTTTTTGTGATGGTTTTTGCCGCTATGGGTATTGCCGCCAAAGAAGACGTAGTGTATGCGGTGCAAAATGCTTTGTCGCTGCTGGCAAAGAATAAGCTTCTTCTTCTGGGTTCGGCGGCTGTGATAGCCTTGGTTAAAACGTTTCTGTGGCCGCATATTTTCAGCGCGGGCGCGCTTTTTGCGGATTCTCATTCGGCGGCGGCGATAATATTTTGTTCCGCGGTTTTTGCGCCTTTTTGCATATTTCTTGCGGCGCTGCACTCCGCTCTCGTTTCGGAAAGTCAGGCTGAATGAACATCCGCGCAGCGAGATTGCGCGGTATCGGTTGTCATGCCGACGAAAGTCGGCATCCATTTTAAACTTGGATACCGGCTTTCGCCGGTATGACGACCAAGAGGTTCCCCGCAGCAAGCTGCGGGGTATATTCCCATAATAAAAATACGGCGATGAATATAAACGCAGCAAAATAATCGGGGTTCTCTAAAAACCTCTCAGTTGTGTCATCCTGAACTTGTTTCAGGATCTGCCGTTAATGTTTTCACGACGAGATGCTGAAACAAATTTCGGAAGTAAACTTCCGAGATCCCGAAACAAGTTCGGGATGACACCAGTTGGAATGTGTCGATTTTAGGGGTTTTTAGAGAGCCCCAAAATTAAATGCGGTACGGTAAAAAAATGGAAAATGATGCTCAGGAAACATCAACGGACATAAATACGGTTGCCGGCATTTTCAGCGTTATGCGCTCGGCTGTCGGCGGCAATATTTTAGGCATGGCGGCGATTGTCGTTTTTTACGCCGCGGCGTTTACGGCCGTAAACTTTGTTTTGGGCTATCCTGCGGACAGGACTGCCGCGGTTGCCAGAACTTTGGTAAACTTAGCCTTAACGATGTCTCTTGTGTCGGTTTTGCGTCCGGCTTTTGAACGCGGGAAACTCAAATCCGCGGCAATATTTCCGGGTTTTATGTTTATAATAAAGATGGTTTTTTTTATAGCTTTTTTAACGGTTGTGTGGTTTCTTTTACGGCTGATTTTATACGGTTTTTGGAGCGTTGCCGGCTACATGATACTTCCCGTTGCGACGCAGATGTTCACGCGGGACAATATGTATATGATAGTTGCCGCGGCGGTGTTTGTGAATTTTGCAGTTACGACGTATCTTGCTTTTTGCTTCATA
>WQUP01000099.1 GCA_009782015.1 Endomicrobiia bacterium
GCAGATATCCGTCCGGGACATAGTCGGCAGGTTTATCTTTATTTCCGGCATAGGCTATAATCGTGCCTGCGGGAACGCCGTTTCCGGCATATAGAGCATACGGCTGGGACGTGAATTTTTCTCTCGGGCTCAGCGGCGTGACTCCTATCACTACTTCGAGGTAAACGTCTTTTTTAGACCAGTCAACTCCGGTTGGCTTCAGTATATAACTGAAAATACCGCTGGAAACGTTGATATCTAGGGGCCTATCGTAGCCGATTGTATGGGAGTTCCTCCGGTTGCCTCGTAGTAGAATCTAAATGTCATGTTGACTTTGCCGTTCATTGGCGTTTGATAACTTTTCACTCTTCCGGTATATCTTATTTCGTTCGGAGATAACATCTTAATCTCCGCAAAACATATTGCGTTAATAGAAAAAAGCATAAACAACGACAGCGCTATTTTTTTCATTCCTAATCTCCATTTTTTAATTTTTTTATATCGGACGCACAGTTAAACTCATCAAAGTACACCGGCTCAATCATGTACTCCATTGAAGCGTCATTTGACACAATGCCGCCCAGCGACACGCTAAAGAGATCTGCACGAAGGCCGTCTTCTCCGTGCACAGAAAAAGCGTTTCGATTCAGGCCTTGATATGCGCATAGAGAGTCGGCGGCATTCGCGTTATCATGCGAGGCGCGGCCGGCAAAAACATCGCAACAAAAAACAGCAGTACAAAAGGTCGAAAAAACGGCAATCGCGTAAATATTTAAAAATCTTTTTAACATCTTTCTATCTCCTTTTGAATATTTGGGTCTCTCTAAAAACCCTGGCTTGTCATTCCCGCGAAAGAGGGAATGACACAGCGGGACAGGTTTTTTTAGAAAGACCAATTTACACATATTGCGCACTTACTTTTTGCCAAATAAAAAAAGCCGGCTGCTTTTTAGCAATCGGCTGATAATGACAACTGACGTTTAAGAAATTTTTTAAAAACGCATTTAACGGATACTGTATTAGCAGTCTGGTCTGGTCTGGTCTGGTCTGGTCTGGTCTGGTCTGGTCTGGTCAAAAGCGAACGGCAGGCTCGGGATTACGGCTCTCCGCAATGACAGACAAGGAGATATATTGCCTAAATTTTTCTTTTTCATGTCGAGTATTTTAACTTATTTCACCTTTTTTTCAAAACCGGCTTCACTTATGCGCAAAAGAAGCTTTTTGTGCGATATTCGGATTCTTTTTATCCGACGGATAGGTGATTATCATATCTTCATCCAGCGGGTTTTGGATTATTTCGTTAAACGGGAAATCGGTGTTGAAGATGTTTTTTAGGATTTGAACGTACGAATTTTTATTTATCTTTGCTACAAACTCAAGCTCTGCCGAACCGTCGTCTAAAAGATTGATATTGCCGTCTGCCGAAATCATGAAATCCTTGCAGACAAAATCTTTTATATAGATGACTCTTTGCGTTTTATTGAAAGTAAAGTTAAAAGTTACCGGCGTGTTTATGCCTTTGTAAGAAAAATCAAGAGAGGCGCTGCCTGCAAAATCTTTTGTATCGTCAAGAAGTTCTATCTCAAGTTTTACATTCTTAAATTCCAGCCTGCCGTAATCCGTCATTACATAGACATTTGCGTTTTCCGTCTTTGCCCGGCGCAGCTCAACGTTTCTGACTATCCCCTGATGAGAACCGTCTTGCATAAAGAGATATCCTATGTTAGAGAAAAAGCTGCCGTAGTCGAACTTCCTTTTGTTTTCGTAGTTCAAATGCAGGTCAACGCCGCTGATTTCCAGGCTGTCTATAATAATCTCCCTGCTAAAGAGTCTGAGAATTTTAATATTTGCGGCAAGACTTCCGGCTTTTATAAGCGTGCCCGCGCTAAAACCGCCGCGCGCGGCCATAGAGAAATCTTTGACTTTGAGCGCGCCGAAAGGCGAAAGAGAGATGTCCGCTGCGGAAACGTCGCGCTGAAAAGCCATTCTTGCTATGCGTTTTGTCTGATTTATCATGCGCGGCGAACTGAAAAATATTTTAAAGGCGGCAACATAAAGACCGAAAAGCAGGAGAAAGAAAAGTATTACGAAAGAAATTATTATCAGGATATTTTTCATTTATTGCCCGCTTGCGACGAGGTTGATTGTTGTATTGCAGAAGGATTTGAAGCGGTTTGCGTTGAAGCGGCCGGCGCAGCGGCCTGGCCGGAAACGGACGCGTCAGCTTTCAGGATTATTATTTCCACCCTTCTGTTGAGCTCTTTGCCGCGTTCGGTAGTATTCGGCGCAACGGGCTTTTTGTCGCCGTAACCGAAAACCTGCATTCTCGCGCCGTCAACGCCTTTTGAAACAAGAAAATCATATACGGCTTTGGCGCGGTCCATTGAAAGAAGCAAATTCATTTTTTCTTTTCCGCTTGAGTCCGTGTGGCCTTCAATGAGAACATTATTTGCAGGATACACTTTGAGTATGCCGGCGACTTCGTCAAGAGACTGCTCCGCTTCCGGCTTTATCGCGCTTTTTGAAACGTCAAACAAAACTTTGCTTGAAAGATTTATGACAAGTCCCCGCTCTTCTTCCTTTACGGAAACCTGCGACTGCGCCGGCTCTTCTTTAGGCTGTTCTACAGCTGGCTGCTCCGCGGCGGGCTGCTCTGCGGCTGGCTGCTCCGGAGCAGGAGGCAAAGGCGGCTCTTTGGGCATGGGCATAACTGATATTTCGCTGTCAACCTTTGCGACATTTCCGGCTTTATTTGCCGCGATAAAAGATATTTTATAGTTTCCGGCGGGCAGAGTGTTTCCGTAAATATCGTCGCGGCCGTCCCAAGATATGAATTCCGGAATAGAATCTTTAAATTTGAACTTTTTTACTTCGACATCGTTATAATTTACCGCCCTGACATAACTGTTTTCGTAATCTATGCCGAGCTCGTCGCCGCAGCTGAGATAAATATTTATGTCTTTGCTCAGCTTGTTCGTATCCGGATCTATAAAATACACGTCGCCGCACTTAAGGGACACAAACGGCGGAGTAGAGTTTATAAATATTTGCGAGCCTTCTTCGTGAAGCCTTACCCTGAAAGCCTGAACATCAAACTTATACGAATACTGTCCGTCGTCAACCTGTTCCCCTTTATTTGAAAGACCGTCCCAAACAATTTTTTCGGGCAAATCGCCTTTGCCTTTTATCTCTCTGACGGTTTTATTTTGCTCATTTGCAAGCGTCAGAGACCAAAAGCGTATCTTTTTGATCCCTTCTATTTTAGGAAAAAAAACAACGCCTTCGCCGGATTTGACAACCGGAGAAAACAATTTGTTTTCAACTTTGACGGTCAGTGAAGGCTCTTGAGGCTGAATAGTTTCGGAGTATATCGGAGAGCAAAGCAAAAACAGGGATAATAACGCTATGAGATGTTTTTTCATTATTGAACCATATGTCATACCGTTGAAAAACGGTATCCACGTTAGCTGTTAAAAGACATAAGGAACAAAAAAGCTTTTAGCAAAATGGATCCCCCCGTATTAAGACCTTACGGGGCAGGCTCGTTAGCTGAATAAAAAATACTAACAAGCACGGGATGACAACAAAGTCAATTTCCGGCCGGTTATGAGCCGGCCGGAAATTTTTGTTTTACTTATTTCTTTTTCGCTTTTTTTGAAGAAGGCTTCGAAGGCTTCGCCTTTTTTACTTTTTTGGCTGCTGGTTTTGATTTTTTTGCGGCCGGCTTTGATTTTTTAGCTGCCGGTTTAGCTTGTTTTGCTTTTTTGGCAGCGGGCTTATCCTGTTTTACAACGGCCTGTGCCGCGGCAAGTCTTGCAATCGGCACTCTGAAAGGCGAGCAGGAAACGTAAGTCATGCCTACGTTATGGCAGAATTCAACAGACTTCGGATCTCCGCCGTGCTCTCCGCATATACCTATCTTCATATCTTTTCTCACGTCTCTTCCAAGCTCAACGCCGTAAGCTATAAGCTGTCCGACACCTTCGGTATCTATAGTTTGGAACGGATCGTCGCTAAGAACTTTTTTGCCGAGATAGTCCGGCAGGAAACCGCCTATGTCGTCTCTTGAGAAACCGAAAGTCATCTGAGTGAGATCGTTTGTCCCGAAAGAGAAAAATTCGGCTACTTCAGCCATTTGGTCTGCAAGCAAAGCTGCTCTGGGTATTTCTATCATGGTTCCGAAAGAGTACGGAATCTTTTTCATTGCGGTCTTTGCTAAAACTTCCGCGTAAACCTTTTCAACTATGGCTTTCTGATTTTTGAGTTCGTTTACGGAACATGTAACCGGTATCATTATTTCCGGGAACACTTTTTTGCCGGCAGCCAAAAGCTCGGCGGTAACTTCAAATATCGCTCTTACCTGCATTTCTGTGATTTCCGGATACGTTATGCCAAGCCTTACGCCTCTGTGTCCCATCATCGGATTTGTTTCGTGAAGCTTCTCTGCTCTTTTGTCAAACTCCGGGATCGTTATGCCTATGCTGTCGGCTATAACCTGTTTCATATTTTCTTCTCTGGGCACAAACTCGTGAAGCGGCGGATCAAGAAGTCTGACCGTCACGGCATATCCGTCCATTGCCTCGAACGTGCCTTTGAGCGCGTCTTTGAAGAAAGGGAAAAGTTCGTTAAGAGCTTTTACTCTTTCTGCGGTCGAATTTGAAAGTATCATTTTTCTGAGCGCAAAAAGCGGTTTTTCAGAATTTTCGCCGTAGAACATGTGCTCGGTTCTAAACAACCCGATGCCTTCGGCTCCGAACATTCTGGCTTTTGCCGCGTCGGCCGGGGTATCGGCGTTTGTGCGCACTTTGAGCGTTCTTACGGAATCGCAGACTTTTAAGAAATCAAAAAGCAGCGCATTTTCCGTGGCGTCAACCATTGCGAGTTTGCCTTCATAAACGTTGCCTTTTGTTCCGTTGAGAGTTACCCAATCGCCTTCGTTAAATATTTTTGAACCTATTTTCATGGTTTTTGCTTTTAAATCAACGTGAATTGCCGAGCATCCGACTATGCAGCATTTTCCCCATCCGCGCGCAACAAGCGCCGCGTGTGAAGTCATGCCGCCGCGGGCAGTCAAAATCGCCTGCGCAGCTCTCATGCCTTCTACGTCTTCGGGGTTAGTCTCTTCTCTGACCAAAATTACTTTTTTGCCTTCTTCTTCCCGCTTGACCGCGTCTTCTGCAGTAAACACTATCATTCCCGTCGCGCCTCCGGGGCCTGCCGGCAAGCCTTTTGCAAGGACTGCCGCGGCTTTTTCAGCTTTGGGGTCGATTATGGGATGGAGAAGTTCGTCAAGCTGGGCCGGAGAAACTCTGAGCACCGCTTCTTCTTTTGTTATAAGCTTCTCTTTCAACATGTCCATAGCCATTTTTACGGCAGCCGGACCGTTTCTTTTGCCTGAACGGCACTGGAGCATCCAGAGATTTCCGTCTTCTATCGTAAACTCTATGTCCTGCATGTCTTTGTAATGTTTTTCAAGCTTTTTCTGTATGTCAAAAAGCTCTTTATAATCTTTGGGCATTGCCTGCTCAAGAGTTTTTTCGCTTTTATTATGCTCGCTCATCGAAGCTTCGTTGATAGGAGCCGGAGTGCGTATGCCGGCAACAACGTCTTCGCCCTGCGCGTTTACAAGGTACTCGCCGTAAAATCTCGAGTCGCCGTTTCCGGGGTTTCTTGTAAAAGCAACGCCGGTTGCGGAAGTGTTGCCCATGTTTCCAAATACCATTGACTGAACGTTAACGGCCGTTCCCCATTCATCCGGAATGCCTTCAATTTTTCTGTAGGATATGGCTCTTTTGCCGTTCCATGACGCGAAAACCGCGCCGACTCCGCCCCACATCTGCTCGTAGGCATCGTCCGGAAAATCTTTTCCTAAAACTTCTTTTACTTTAACTTTGAAGAGTTCGCACAGATGTTTAAGATCTGCCGCGTTAAGATCGGTATCCTGGGTTACGCCTTTGTCTTTTTTCATTCCTTCCATTATTCTTTCAAGCTGTTTGCGTATGCCCATGTCGTCCTTGGGCTCTATGCCCGCGGCTTTTTCCATGACGACATCGGAGTACATCATTATGAGCCTTCTGTAAGCGTCATAAGCAAATCTTTCGTTTTTTGTTTTTTCTATCAAAGCAGGCAAAGTTTTTGTGGTAAGGCCTACGTTAAGAATTGTTTCCATCATTCCCGGCATCGAGCTTCTTGCGCCCGAGCGCACGGAAACCAAAAGCGGATCTTTTTCATCGCCGAACTTTTTGCCGATTATCTTTTCCACGGCTTTCATAGCGGTTTCAACCTGCTTTGAAAGTTCCGCGGGATATTTTTTTCCGTGATCGTAATAATATGTGCAAACCTCCGTTGTAATAGTAAATCCCGGAGGGACCGGAAGCCTCAAATCTTTATGTCCTGCCATTTCCGCAAGGTTTGCCCCTTTTCCGCCGAGCAAATTCTTCATGCTGCCGTTGCCGTCCGCCTTACCGCCGCCAAACGAATACACATACTTCATTGTCAAACTCCTTTTTCAAAGACAAGAGTGAAGAGTTGAGAGTGAAGAGCGAAGATACGGCAACTGAACCGGATTGCTTCAGCGGCTTCTCCGCTTGGCAATGACGGCAAAAAAAACTTGCCGTATCTTCACTCTCCACTTTTCACTCTTCACTCTGTCGTTTTAGTTATTGTAATTCCAGATTTATTTGTTCGGATAAAAGCGCGACTGCGGGATTTTTTCTGTTCATCGCAATAGCGTAGTCAAGCGCTATTCTGGCGCTTTCGTATCTTCCCTTCTTGAAATCGCCTAACGCTTCGTTATAATACTCTTCTACTCTGGCGTTGTTGTCGTATTCGCCGACAAAATACGTCATCAAGCCTCTGTAATCGTTGAGATGCACATACTTGTCCGAAAGCGAATCTAAAATGCTTTTGGCTTTTCTGAAGTCGCCGCTTTGAAAGCTTTCTACCGACTGGAGAAAATCTTTTCTGTCGGAACCTCTGTATTTCAGAGACTGCGCGTTGAGTTCGCCTATTATATTGTTGTACCTTTGCGCATCATACATTTCAGGCATAAGGTCCACCGCTCTTTTATAGTACAAGAGCCCTTCATAGAAATTTCCGTCCCTCAAACTTCTTTCGGATTCTGTCATATAATCTTCGGCCGTGTCTCTTTTAAAAACGTAAAATTTGTCTTTGACTATCAAAATTTTGTTTTTAAGCTCTAATGCATCGGTATAATCCGGATTTGCCAGAAGAATCTGGTTGAGTATGAGCTCCGATTTATCTATCTTTCCGGAAAGATACAAATCCCTTGCTCTTCCCAAAGACGAAGAGTTGCTTCCGCCGTACTGCTGGGTGCTTGAATCCGTCTGAGCCAAAGCCGCCTGGGCAGACGACATGTCGGCGTCCGCTTTTTTACGAGGCCTGGCCGCATAAGACGCCGTGCTGAACAAAACTAATGCCAAAAACAGACAAAAAAGTTTATTTTTCATTTAGCGCTCCTAACCCCAATAAAACTCTATTATTTTTTTAAAAAACAATCCGGGCATCTTGAAAATTTTACTGAATATTCCCTCTTTGCTTGTAGGCACAAGACTGTCTTTGCTGGCTATAATAACCACATCGTCGTCATTTATCGGAGAAAGTTCATTGATGAGCTGGGCATGGAGTTTTTCCCTTCCTATCCTGAAAGAATTTCTTTCCTGAAGAATGACTTTTATCTCCTCGACAAGCGCTTCGATATCAAGCGGCTTAAGGAGATAGTCGTACGCGCCCATTCTCATGGCGTCAACGGCAGTTTCTACGGAACTGTATCCGGTGACCACGATGGAAACGGAATCTTTTGAAATGGCCGCAGCTTCTTTTATAAGCGCAAGCCCGTTCATATCCGGAAGCCTGTAATCGACAAGAAGAATGTCGTAGTAAAACTGCTTTATCATCGTAAGGGCAGACTGCGCGTCTTCAGCTGTCTCCACGGCAAACCCCTGCTCTTTAAGGTTTTCGGCAAGAGTTTCTTTGACGATTTCTTCGTCTTCGATAACCAAAATCTTGATATTTCCTTCCACAAAATCACCTTTTTTCTTTTTTTTATCAATCCGCTGTTTTTTTGCCGTCATTGCGATGGAACAAAGAGACAATGTCCCAAGTTCCCGCGGCAATCCAGACAATATGACTGTTTTTTCCGTTAACTTTCCGGACTGCTTTCACAGATTACGAATTTCCGGGGTAACTTCTGCCTAAGGGTCTGGATGTCTAGATCCTTCAAGGACAATGTCCTTTCAGGATGACGCGCTGGACTCAGGCGCGTGTACATTTATTAACATGGATCCCCGATTACGGCCTTCGGGGATGACGCGCTGGACTCAGGCGCGTCAATTTATTATCTTCGCCGATATGAAAATCGTAAGTTCGTGTCTTTCTTTATTTTTTACAACCGTTTTGAACAGATACCCGAGCAGCGGAATATCGCCGAGAAGCGGTATTTTGTTTGTCGTGTTGTTTTCCGTATCTCTTATAAGACCGCCGATTACCGCAGTTTCGCCGCTTCTTAAAACCATTATGGTAGTCGCTCTGCTGGTGTTTATAACGGGCGTGCCGTCTATAGCTTCGCCGGTGCGGAAACTTTGTTCCGGAGAGACGTTAAGAACTATCGTGCCGTCCCTGTTTATCTGAGGCTTCACTTTTATCGTAAGACCGACATTTTTAAAAGAAACGGAATTGGCCACCGTATTGGTGCCTATGGACTGGATTTGGCTGCTTATGTAAGGAACTTCTTCGATTATCTGTATTGTGGCTTCCTGATTGTTTAAAACTATCAGCTTTGGATTTGTGATAATCTTTGCGTCTTTATTTTGAAGACCGGCATATATGCTTCCGATAAAGTTCCAGTCGCCGGCCATAATAGCCGTGCCTACCGTGCCGACTCCTATCTGCGGCAGCGTAGTAAGCTGCTGCATGTAATTGGCGTTCGGCCTCAACGGGGTTGTAACTCCGTTGACATAATTTAACTGATCCTGCCAAAAATATCCGCCCACATTAGTAGCGCCGTTACTGGTGTAATATCCCGGATTTCCCGAAACTGCGCCCGGAGCAGTTATGCTTTTAACGTCTATCTTAGGAGCTCTGTATATATTGTCTATCTGAGTGCCGACCTGCAGGGTATTTGAAAGCGTTACATCCACAATCCTTGACTCTACAAGAACCTGAGGCGTAGGCACATCGAGAGAACGCACCAGATTTTCCATTTTGTCTATGCTGTCGGCCAAATCGGTTACGATTACGGAGTTAGTTCTTTCGTCGGAAGTTATCTTTCCGCCTTTTGTGAGCCTTCCCTGAAGAATTTTTTCCAAATCGGAAGCCTTCGCATAGTTAGCGAAAATGACTTTAGAGACGGTTATGGGAGAAACGTCATTCTTGCTTTTAATAACGTAAATGTTTGTGTCGCCCTGTTTTACGTAATACAAATCATAAGTGTCCAAGAGAGCGTTAAGCGCCTCGTCCGGCGTAACGTCTTTGAGAGACAAAACTATTTTTTTGTTCAGCAAATCCGCGTCCGTAACGAACTTTCTTCCGGTTTTCATGCTGAGCACGTTTAAAACCGTATAAAGCGTGGTCCCCTGAAAATCAACGGAAATCAACCCCCTGGATTCGATTGCGGCAAAAGCCGTATTGGCAGATAGAATGACAGCGATAAACAAAGCTAACAGCTTCTTCATTACTCCCCCTTGTCCTTATCAGATTTAATGATATATTTCGTTCCTCGGCTTACGTAACGATTGCGCTGATTTCGGCTATTTCAGCGGCGTATCGTCCTTATTGAACTTAATTATATATTTTCGTCCGTCAACTTCAACCGTAACCGTTCTTTCAAGGATCTCCACTATCTTGGCGTACTTGTAAAAATCGCCGACCCTGAAAAGTTTTCCGTCTATTATCACTATGGGATTTTGAGCGTCGGATATTATTCCCGATATTTCCATGGCCGGCGGCTGCCTTAACTGCACGGGCTTATTGCCTTTGACTGTACTCTTCACCATAACGTATTGATAGAACGGATCGTCCGCAGCCGGATCGACGTCGCGCCACGACGGGACATGATCGATAGAGCCCAGGAGATCAGACGACTTTTTGAATATTTCTTTGAAGTATCCCGCGGCGCGCAGTTCATCCATCGTCTCAACCCTTCCGCTGAAATAGCTGTCCACATTAGGGCTGTATGTCAGAGGGACGACGTCTGCCGAAACGTCGCCGTTCGTATTTACGGAAAAGGCCGTAATTTTTGAAAACATTTCCAGAGAAAACAGGAACTTATATGTCGTTTCATACTTGGCGTTAAAATTAAGGCGGAGAAACGTGTTGTTCGGATCATTTTCTTTTGACGCCGTTTCCGTGGTAAGCTTGATGGAGTACGCTTCGGCGGCGGACATCACTCTGTCGATAAACTGCGCGCTGAGAACCTGGTTGGGAACATACACTGCGGGATAGTTGCTGACGATGTCGTCTATCTTCACCTTCGTCTCATACATCCCGTCGTTTATCTTGTTAAACGTTTCAAGGTCGGCGTAAATTGTCTGATACTTCTTTTCCAAAGCCAGCGCTTCGTCAAGCTTAATCTTAAAGTAACCGACATAAAGATAATGATAAATCGCAACTATAACAAGTATGAGAATAATGTTTCTGAGTATAACAAAAATGAGATCTTGCTTTACGGAATAGTTTGCCATTATTTCTTCTCCCGAACGTAAGGTACCGTCACAGGCGAAACTTCTATTTTATTGCCTCTGACTGATACTGCCACAGTAGTAGTGTCAACGACCACATTAGAGCTTACATACATGCTTCTGGCGTAACCTTCTTGAAGTTCCTGCGTATATTTCTCTATGTCTTTGACATTGTAATCTTTAATTTTTATGCTTTCTTTTATAATGTTGTCGTAGCCAAGCGCAAAATCCGCTATTTTGTAGTCTTTGGGCATATACAGCCCTATCTCCCTGAACATAAGCCCGGCCTTGCTGCTGCCGCCGGCGCTTTGGCCGGTTATCATATCTTTGACGGCCGACAGTTTATAGAAGTTGAGCGTCCACTCGTTTTCTATATCTTTAAGTTTGTACGTTCTTCTTTTTTCGTCTATATTCATCTTGAGCTGGTTTATTCTCTCCGTAGTTTTTTGCGTATTGTAAAACGTGTATGCCAAAAGAGCGACCGCGGCCAAAAATCCGAGTGTGAGAAAAAGCGAAAGCAGCCTCAAAAATTTTACGGCCTGCACGTTCTTTTTGGAAGTTTCAATTGTTTTTTCAAGAAGATTTATATCATACATGGACGGTATCTCCTTTTTGCAGAGCAAGACCAAGAGATACGGTCGCCATAAACCCGAGGTCGTTATTTACGTTGCTTCTGATTTTATCCGAAGCCAGCGGATTCCATTTATCGGTAGTTATTCCGAGAATATCAAAAATAAAACCGTCTATGCCTTTGAGAATCGCGCCGCCGCCCGTCAAAACTATCCTATCGACTTTGCCTATTTTCTGCCTTGAAACGCAGTATTCCATGGATCTGAAAATAGCCTCAAGCAGGTTGCTTGAGCTTTTCTTAAGAATGCTTTTTATATTCAGCCCGATGCTGTTCCATATAGCCGGATCTCTTTTAATCTGCTCGGCGGTATCTATATCGACTTCATATACGCTTCCGATCTCGGCCGTAACGTCTTTTCCGCCGAAAGCGACGTTTCTGACAAAGCACAGATTACCGTGGTCGATTATGGCGATATTTGAAACCTCGTTTCCTATGTTTACAAGCACCACGGATTCCATTCCGGATCTTCTCTCGTTGAAGTTTATATATGCGCTGGTCATGGCGACGTTGTCCGCGCCGACCCCGATAACATTTAGGCTGGTAAGCGAAAGATTATTCATCATCTGGTTCACTTTTTTCTTGGGAGCCGCGATAAAAAGAACGTCTATCTTATCTGCGGAAGGCGAAGAGAGCACCTGATAATCCGAATACATTTCGTCAAGAGTTTCAAAAATGCTGTTTTCGGCTTCTATCATCACCGCGCCGGCAATATTTTCTTTGCTTATTTTAGGCAAAGTAAAATCTCTGGCGAGAAGATCTATTCCGCCGACTGACAAAACCGTATCCATATACTTGCTTTTGAGCTGCCTTACAAGAAGGTTTATGCTGTCTTTAAAGGCGGCTGGATTGTCTTTTTTATCGTCTCTTGCGTCCGCAGAGACCATAGCGGCATAAACAGTATAACTTCCGTCCGTTTTAGGCACGACGTTGCAGGCTTTTATAAACTTTGAGCCCATATCTAAACCGATCAATTTATATCCTCCTGTCAGGCCGTTAAGCCTATAATAATAATGCGGATAAAACAGTTTATACAAAAAAAACAGCGTTTTTACAATACTTTTGCTTTTAGTCTATATTTTTTGCATCTTTACGTTTTCGCGGCTCCGCCGGCAAATGACTTTAACTAAGCGCCCTGGCCGGCCATCATGGCTCCGGCGAGATTAAATATAGGCAGATACATCGCGGTAACTGCTATTCCTACTATAAAGCCCAAACCTACTATGAGTATAGGCTCTATTATAGAGCTCATTGAAGCGACCGCGGCATCGACTTCATCCGTAAAGTAGTCGGTTATTTTGTCAAACATCGCGTCAAGCTGTCCGGACTTTTCTCCGACAGCGGTCATCCTGGTGACCATTCTCGGGAATATTTCAAGCTTTGCCATTTCGCTTCCGAGAGGATTTCCTTCAAGCACCCTTTCTTTTACGCTGCGCAGAATGCTTTCGATATAGAGATTATCCGCGACGTTCATCGAGATTTCAAGGGAGCTTATGATATCAACTCCGCTTTTTACAAGCGTCGAAAGCGTCTGAAAGAATCTTGCAAGCACTATTTTTATGTAAATCTTTCCGAAAATAGGAATTTTAAACAGAGTTTTGTCATAAATAAAATGCCCGCCCGGACTTCTTTTAAACATAATGAACGCCGTTATGAACGCTATGACGCCTAAAGTAATCCACGGCAAATTATGTATTATGAATCTGCTGACGCCCATAACCACTCTCGTTGGCAGCGGGAGCGTCGCGCCGAAAGATTTAAACATATCTTCAAATCTCGGAATAATCCCGAGAACCAAAACCAAAAGAACAATTATGAAAAAACCGCCT
>WQUP01000100.1 GCA_009782015.1 Endomicrobiia bacterium
GAGTCCAGCCGGTGTAAGCATAATTCCCGCTTTCGACATAATGCATTTTTTCGGCGTTTATTATGGCTGCCATAAACACGTTCCCTTCGAGCTCTTTTGCTCTCTCAATGTTTGCATTAACCTGAGGTTGATTGACCTCCGGAGCGTCATTTTTTGTTTGGGCAGACGCTTGAGGCGCGACAGTTTCATACACTTTTTCCGCTTCGGCAACGCTCCTACTTGAAGCCGTAAAGTAGCTTTTAAAAATAAGTATGCCCAAAATGCCGATAATCACCAATGTCACCAGCATTTGTACAGCTCCAAAACCTCTGTTATCTATTTTCATGATTTGCAATATACAATATTTATCATTTCCCCGCAAGTTTTAACTGCAGAAGTTTGTAAGTTTAGAGAGCCGCCTTTGGCGGCGAAGCTTGGAAGTTTAGAGGTTTGGAAGTTTGGCAACGACAAAGAAAAGAGTTGCCTTTACTAAACTTCCAATCATCCAATCCTCTAATCTTCCGCGCGCCTCGCGCGCTCAGCCTCGCGCGCTCAATTTGCAAAGAAACGCTTAATTTTATATACTTGCGAATCAGTTTACAGATTACCGGAGGTATTAAAAAAATGTCTTACAAATGCGTATTATGCGGAAAAGGCTCTTCATCGGGAAACACAATCAGCCATTCAAATAAGGCTTCAAAAAGGCTTTTCAGGCCCAATCTTCAGAGCCTGAATATAGTTCTTGACGGCAAAAAGACCCGCGAGTATGTGTGCACAGCATGCATAAAATCGAACAAAGTCAAAAAAGCAATCTAAAAAAAATAAAACGACCCTTCTTGAAATTTTTAAAAAGGGTCGTTTTATTTTTTGATGCATGGATGCTGGGATGCATGGCAAAGACATAAGATCCGATTATTGTTTTGCCGTTGCTCAACTTCCACGCTTCTCAGCTCTCCCAACTTCTGCCTCTATCTGTTATCTGTCTTTTCGGGGTGTTCGCGAAGATACTTTCTTATCTTTGAGCGCGCCTGTGCGGTGATGGCGAATTTGAGCCAGTCTTGCCTCGGCCTTATGTTTTTTCTCACAAGTATTTCGCATACGTCTCCGGTTTTAAGCTTTGTGTCTATCGTAGCCATCTTGCCGTTGACTTTCGCTCCCATAAAGGTGTCTCCTATATCGGAATGCACGGCGTACGCGAAATCAAGCGTCGTTGCTCCAAGCGGCAGTTTTATGACTTTTTTTTGCGGCGTAAAAACGAATATCTGCTCGAAATTGCACTCGGTTTTCAGCGAATTTAAAAATTCCGAAGAATCCGTAGTTTCCCTCTGCCACTCCAAAAACTGTTTAAGCCAGTCCAGCCTGTCTTCGGCGGGCGCGTCTTTAGTATCTTCTTTCGGCGCGTTGCCAGCGCAGCTTTCGACTTTTCTTTTGTATCTCCAGTGCGCGGCGACTCCGTACTCAGCTCTCTGATGCATCTCTTCGGTGCGGATCTGGGTTTCCACCATAACATTTTTATCGGAAATAACCGTCATGTGAAGCGACTGGTACATATTCGCTTTCGGAACGTTTATGTAGTCGGTAAACGAGCCTTCCACCAGTTTAAAACTCGAATTAAGTACGCTTAAAATAGCATAGCAATGCTCTATCGTATCCGTGATGACGCGCATACCGAACAAATCTTCTATTGCGGAGAAAGGCTTATTCTGCCTTTCCATCTTTTTGTATATTCCGTAAAGATTTTTAGGTCTTGCCGATATTCTGAGAGGGATCGCGGAAGGCGCAAGTTTTTCTTTGAGCTGCTCTTCCACTTCTTTAAGATTTTCAATATTGCTTTCCGCCCGTTTTTCCCACTGCGTTTTTATTTTATTGTATTCGACGGGCTGCAATGTCTCAAAAGCCAGATCTTCAAGCTCGCTTTTCCACTTGTATATGCCGAGCCTGTGCGCAAACGGCGCGTAAAGCGTGAGCGATTCGCTGGCAATGCTTTTTTGTTTATCAGGAGAAAGGTACTTTAAAGTGCGCATGTTGTGGAGCCTGTCGGCGAGTTTTATGATTATTACGCGTATGTCTTTTACGACGGCCAAAAGCATTTTGCGCCAGTTCTCTGCCTGAGCGGTTATGTTGTCGTCAAATTGGTATTTATTAAGCTTTGTCACGCCTTGTACAAGAGAGAGCACTTCTTCGCCGAACTCATTGAGCAGATCCTGTTCGGTTACAAGCGTATCTTCAAGAATATCATGCAAAAGCGCGGCTGTAATCGTAGCGCCGTCTATTTTAAGCTCGGCAAGATTTGCCGAAACGGATTCAAGATGGGTGAGATACGGATCTCCGGAAGCCCTGACCTGATAAGAGTGCGCGCACGAAGCGTAGAAATAGGCTTTTTCTATCAAAGCCATATCTTCCTGCGGCAGATAGGTTAGTAATTTTTTTAAAGTTTCCATAGTTACAGTTAATAATTAATAGTTAATAGTGAATAGTTAACGGCAACGACCGCGCTCTCCCTGACACGTGAGAGGAAAAAACTATTAATTATTCACTATTAACTATTAATTGCCGTTAATAGACTGACGCGCTGAACGACAGCATGTATTTTAATGAACTTTTATCGTTTACTTTAAACTGTTGGCCGGCGAAAGAAATTTCATACGTTTTTATTCTAAAACCGAGGCCGTAAGTGTAAATAAGGCTGTCCTGTGTGAAATCCTGATCGGAAATAATGCCGCCTCTTACGCATAAAAACTGGGTTACATACTGCTCGATGCCCATATTGTAAGTACCGTCGTTCATGTCGCCGAAACGGTAAAAATATTTGCTGTAATCGAACGCAAAAGCAAAGCCGCTCACCATATACGCGGCTCCAGCTCTTACGGTAAAAGGCAGCTGCTCGACATTGTAGTCGTTCCAAAACATAAATCCGGCTATATTCTGGAGATTTATTCCGGCATAAAGATTTTGGGCTGCGGGATAGGCAAACGAAAAATCACAAGTAAAGCCGTTGCCCGACGCCACGTTTGAATACGGCTGACTGTTTATCACGGACGATTCCCCTATTTTGCCGTAAAGATAGGTTAAATTTATTCCCATGCAAAATCCGTTGTCGTTTTTCTGGCCGGCCGCTACGGTAAACGCGTTGATATACGTGTCGGTTTTTTGCCAGCCGCCGGAATTTACGACGCTTATAGAATTGTTTGAAAGAGCACGCCACATGATTGCGCTTGTGTCTTTTATCAATACCGCGGAATTGAGTCCTTGTCCGGCGGGATCGGCAAGAGCAACTTCGCTTGGCGAAGCCTTGCTCTGTTCCGTGATTACCACGCTCGCCTCGGCGTGAGTGCCCGACATAAAACCGAGATTTGCCGCATTGTAAAATGCGGATGCGTTGTTTATCATGCCTACTCCGGTATTGCCCATGGCCATAGAGCGCGCCGTCGGAGCAAATCCGTCGTAAGTATTGGGCTGCGTTGGCGCTCTTCTTGCAAAGGCGCTTTGCGCCGAGAATAAAAGTACGGCTGACAATAAAACTGCTTTTGTTTTTTTCATAGTACCTGCAATTGATTTAATTTTCTGTAAATGCCGTTTTCTTTACAGATTAGTTCTTCGTGCCTGCCTGCCTCAGCGACGCAGCCGTTGTCCATAACTATGATTTTATTGGCGTTGCGGACGGTCGCGAGCCTGTGGGCTATTAAAATAACGGTCCTGTTTTTCATTAAATTGTCTATGGCCGCCTGAACGAGCTTCTCGGACTCCGAGTCCAAGGCGCTTGTCGCCTCGTCGAGCACAAGTACCGGCGGATTTTTAAGCATCGCGCGAGCGATTGAAATTCTCTGCTTTTCGCCTCCGGACAATTTCATGCCTCTTTCCCCCACCATCGTGTCGTAGCCGTTAGGAAGCTTTGAGATAAAGTCATGAGCGTTGGCATTTTTAGCGGCTTTAACAATCTCTTCCATCGAAGCGCCGAAAGAGCCGTAAGAGATATTGTACTTTACGGTATCGTCGAAAAGCATCACGTCCTGCGTTACAATCCCGACCTGCGTTCTGAGCGATTTAAGCGTCACGTCTTTAATGTCCTGCCCGTCAAAAAGTATCTTTCCTTCTTTCGGATCGTAAAACCTTAAAAGAAGGTTGGCTATGGTAGTTTTTCCGGAACCTGAATGCCCGACAAAAGCCACTGTTTCGCCGTAATTTATTGTCACGTTAAAGTTCTTAAGGATGTCTTTTTCCGGGATATAGCCGAAAGTTACGTCTTTGTACTCTATGGACTTGCCGAACGGCTTTAAAACCGCGGCATTTTGCGAATCTTTAATATTTGGCTGCTGATCCAAAACTTCAAATACTCTTTCCGAAGACGCAAGCGCGGCCTGTAACTGCGAATTTACGTTTGCGAAGTTTTTTATCGGCTGGTACATCTGAAATACAGCTCCCAAAAACGTCACAAAAGCGCCCGTAGTCCAAACGCCGTTTATCACGTCCCTTCCGCCCAAAAAGAGTATAGCCGCGCCGGCAGCGGCTCCCATAAACTCCATTATCGGACTTGAACGCGCGTCAACTCTTATGACCCTCTGAGCTATATGGTAGAACTTGTCATTATCGTTTTTAAATCTTTTGTGCTCGTGATCTTCGGTGTCAAAAGCTTTGATTACCGAAAAGCCGTTAAGCATCTGCTGCAGCGACGAGTATATCTCCGCCATCTGCACCTGCCCTTCTTTTGACGCCCTTCTTATTTTTCTTGAAAACATCGCAAGAGGTATCGCCGCTATCGGAAAACCGACAAAAGCAACAAGAGCGAATTTCCAGTTGAGATAAAACACCGTGCCTATCATGAATATAAACGTCAGCCCGTCCATGAGTATGCTCGGCGGGACTTTTACCAAAGCAAGCTGCATGGCGCCGAGATCGTTTGTTACTCTCGACATCATTTTTGCCGAAGAGTTTTTGACGTAGAAATCGTGCGAAAGAGTAATGAGTTTGTCGTACAGCTCGATTCTCAAAACCCTGATTATGTTTTGTCCGATATAGTTCAGAAGATAGCTTCTGCCGTAGCTGCCCAGCCCCTTAAGCGCAAAAATTACCGGAACGGCAATGACCGCGAGATTTAGCATATCTATGCTTGTGAGCGTGTAGCTCATAAAATGAACTTCTTTGCGCATGAATATGCCGTCTATTCCGTTTTTGATAAACCAAAGCGAAGCCAGATTCATAAGCGAAAACAGCCCCATGCTGAGCATAGCGCCGATAAATCTGGGGATATAAGGAATCAGATATTTTTTAAAGCGTCTGATATCGACTTTTTTATTCGTCATTCTGTTTCCTTTGTTAAGTAATAGGGTGTCTCTAAAAACCCCTGCCCCGCCGTGTCATTCCCGCGAAAGCGGGAATCCACGTTCGCCGTTGTCGTCTAATAAATTTAAAGACACCATGGATTC
>WQUP01000101.1 GCA_009782015.1 Endomicrobiia bacterium
TACTTTGAATTTGTTTGTTTTTAACCACGCGGCTATTTCCAGCGCGAGCTTTTTCGCGTTTGTTTTCGATTTGTTGTAGATTACGCCTGCGCTGTATTTCATTAAAAACCCTTTAACTGCAGTTAATAGTTAATAATTAATAGTGAATAGTTAACGACAACGGCCGCCATTACCTCAGGCTTTGCCTGTCCTCCCCCGGACACGTGAGAGGAAAAAACTATTAATTATTCACTGTTAACTATTAATTGTCTTTTTGCTATTATATATAAAAATCTCCGTTTGTAAAAGGCGGAAATATGTTTTGGCAGGAAGAAATAGAGACGATGCCGCGCGGCGATATCTCTAAAATGCAGCTGAAAATGCTGAACGACACAATAGCGCGTGCGAAAAAATCTGATTTCTACTCAAAAAAACTGTCAAATATAAAAACTATAACCGATATAAAGCAGCTGAGAGATATTCAGTTTACTACAAAAGAAGATTTGCGAGGGGCGTTTCCGTACGGATTCCTGTGCGTTCCGCTCGGGGAAGTGGTGAGGCTTCACTCTTCGTCCGGGACAACCGGGAATCCCACCATCGTGTACCACACTGCTGAAGATATAAACAATTGGGCTGATATTTCTGCAAGAAGCATGTTTACGGCCGGCGCAAGAAAATCCGACATATTCCAAAACACCATGGGATACGGCCTTTTTACAGGCGGTCTCGGTTTTCATTACGGAGCGGAAAGGCTCGGCATGATGACCATACCTATAGGCCCCGGAAACAGCAAAAGACAGGAATGGTTTATGAAAAATTTCGGCACGACCGTGGTTCACATAATACCGAGCTACGCCTTAAGGCTTTACTACAGCATGAAAGAAGACGGTATTGATCCTAAAAAAGACCTTAAACTCAAAATATTTTTTATCGGCGCCGAGCCGCATACCGAGGAGCTGCGCAGGGAAGTGCAGGATTTGTACGGACTCAAAGCGTTTAACTCTTACGGGCTTTCGGAAATATCCGGTCCGGGAGTGGCTTTCGAATGCGAGAAACAAGACGGCATGCACATATGGGAAGATTTTGTTATCCCCGAGATCATAGATCCGGAAACTCTTGAAGTTCTGCCGGACGGTCAGGAAGGGGAACTTGTTCTTACTGCCATCAACCGTATTGCAATGCCGGTCATAAGATACCGTACGAGAGATCTGACAAGAATAATTCAGGAACCTTGTTCCTGCGGACGCACGCACCGCAGAATCGCGCGCATAAAGGGGAGAACCGACGATATGATGATAATAAACGGCGTAAACATCTTCCCCGTGCAGATAGAAAGAACTATAATGAACATACCTGAAGCGGGAAAAAATTACGCGATAGAAATAAACGAACGCAATTACATGGACAAACTCTCGATAAAGATAGAGATTAACGATGAAACGTTCAGCGGCACGCTTGAAGACCTTGAAAAACTCAGATGCAGGATAGAGGCGGAACTTAAGGCCGAGACCGGAGTTTCTCCCGACGTATCTTTTGTCGACCGAGGCACTCTTCCTGTAAGCGACGGCAAGGCAAAAAGAGTTTACGACCTGAGACAAAAGGCAATTAAAAATTAAGAATTAAAAATGAAAAATGCCGGAGCGCGTTTTGCGCGTAAGTTATATATCGCGGCGAAGCCGCTCTAAAATTCTTAATTCTTCATTTTTAATTTTTAATTGCAGTTAAAAGGGGTTTTTATGACATTTCATTTGTCTGTTTTTTTGGAAAATAAGCCGGGAAAACTTGAGAAAATAACAAAAGTTTTAGCGGACAGTAAAATAAATCTAAGGGCGTTGTCGCTTGCCAGCGCCGGCAATTTTGGCGTGGTCAAACTTCTTGTAGACGATCCGCATAAAGCTTTTGACGAACTCAAAAAACAGAATATAACGGTTACCAAGCGTAAAATCGCCGCTGCCGTTATAGATAACGTGCCGGGCGCTTTTCACAATCTTCTTCAAAAGCTTTCCGCAAACAACATAAATGTCGAAGACTGTTACGGATTTCTTTTAAGCGACGGAAAAACCGCGGCAATGGTTCTTGAGACGGAAAACCAGCCTGACGGCGAAAGCGTGTTTGAAAAAATAGGCATAGATGTGTTAAAAGAAGACAGAATATACAAGTACTAGGAGATAATATGAGAAAGAACAAAATGATCTTAGCCGTGTTTTTTATTTCGTACGTTTTTGTTTTTGCTTCGACGGCCTTTGCCGATGCCGTAAGCGAGTGGTCTGATTTCGAAAATAACCTGAGAAAAGGCAAAATTTCTTCTGCCGAGGGAAAATTTTTAGCCGATAAATTAGTTCCGAAACTTAATAAAGAGATTTCCGAGAAAGGTGTAAAAGAAGCGCCGCAGTGGGTTTTTCCCGTAGCCGGCTTTAAAACGTCAAATGTGTCGAATGCGAAAAAAATATTAAACTCCATGTCCGAAAGCGTAAGCGAGCCGAAGTTTTTGGAAGGACTGGAGTTTCTTGTGCAGCCGTACATAAGGGTTGCCATTTCCACAAAAACGGCCGCCAAGGATACGGCGGATGTAGTCGCAGCAAATGACGGCGTGGTAGTCTATGTTAAAAAAGGCGCAATGAATTCGCCGGGAGGAAACACTGTCTGGCTTTATAATCCTGAACAGAACTTTTTCATATATTACGGAACGCTTAAAAATATTTCCGTGAATCTCGGAGACGTTGTCGCGGCGGGAGACAAGATAGGAAACATAAAGTCATCAAAAAAGGGATACGTGATCAACTTTGCTGTTTTAGTGTACGGCGACGGCGAATTTACAATATTCAATTATTTTGACGAGATGGAGTAGAACGGCAATTACGAATCAACGGCAAACAGCCTTTATGTTTTTTATTCGTAATTCGTAATTTGTAATTCATAATTGTCATTTTTTAGGTCCGAACGCAACTTTTCAATATCAAATCCTGCCGAATGTATTTCCGCTTTTTTTATTCCCGAGAAAGATAAGAACTGCGCGAACGAAGAAGCGAACATCTTATCGTAAAATTTTCTTTTGTTATATAGATGAAAAACGTTATTTGAGCCCCGCCTTGTCTGCGTTACCGTGACATTTCTGCCGTCATATACATTAAAAAATACCTTGTCTCTGTCTAATAAGACCGGAAAAGCCAGATAACAGAAGTTCAAAAATATTATCGCGCCGGTTATTATAAATCTTCTTTTGTCCTTAAAATATGTCATCGTGAAAACCGCGGCAAAGAAAAAGACCAACTGCAAAAGATCCGGTTTTGGAACTGAAAAATACGCAAATTTTGTGCGGCTGAACGCTTGTGTCAGGAAAATCATAATATGCATAAGTATAGATACGACTGCCGCAATGCCTGCCGCGGCGAACGAAGATATAAATGTGAAAAAATAAAATACTACGCCGAGGACAAGTATGACGCTTACAAGAGGCACTATAAAAAGATTTGAGACGTATGAGATAAGAGACACTTTGCCGAAGTAATATACGCTTACCGGTATGATTGGAATCTGTGCGGAAAACGTGGCGGAAAAAACGCCGCACATGAATTTTGAAACTTTATTTTTGACATTTGAAAAGATGCCGTATATGTCGTTGTAAAAATATATTATGCCGATTGTCGCCGCGTAAGACATCTGAAAAGACGCGGTAAAAAGCTGCTGCGGCTGAAATATAAGGATGATAAGAGCCGAGAGGGCTATAGAGTTGTATATCAGCGGTTCTCTGTCGAGCGCTAGCGCGATAAAGATGCTTGAAAACATTATTGCAGATCTCATAACCGGCGGATTTGCCCCTGTCGCGAAAGCGTACATAAATACCGCCGGTATGCACAGAAGCGAGGCTTTGTTCAGCGGTATTCCGAAAGCTTTTAAAACGAACATAAAAACAGCACCGATAATGCCGACGTTAAATCCGCTTACGACCAAAATATGCATAACGCCGGCGTTAGAAAAATCATTTTTGATTTCATTGGTTAAAGCAGATTCGTCTCCGATAATTATGGGCTTTAAAACGTCAGCGTGGCTTTTTTGAAAGTAAGCGTCTATCTTTTTGCTTACGTCGCGCTGCAGCGCAAAGGCGGCTTTTTTGACAGGATTCGGCCGTGATTCGATATATTCCAGATGCGATACGTTAAGAATAGTGTATATGTTGTTTCTCGAAAGGTAGCGCGCGTAATCGAATACAAGCGGCAATTCGGCTTTCAGCGGTCTTCTTAACATACCCTCGATCTCGACTATGTCGCCGTAAGAGATTTCATATCCTTCAGGAGAGTTCACCAGCACGTTTTCGCGCACGTCAACGCCGTTTATCTTTCTCGCTCTCAGCGTAAATCTTTTTCCGTTTTTTGTGATTTCCGGATTGGTTATGACTCTGCCTTCGATAGATACCGCTTTTGACGCGTCCGCGACAAAATAAAGCGCGCTTTGTCTTTCAGGAGCAAAAAAACCGGCGTAATCCAAAATAATCAGAATAACGGCATACAATATGAATGCTGTTATGACCGGACGTTTTTTAACGGCAGTTTGGAGTTTGGAGAGTGGAGTGTGGAGTGAACGGCAAATGGCAGAGTGAAGAGTGGAGAGTGAGGAGTGGAGATACTTCAACGGCATTGTTTTTGTCTTATCTTCACTCCTCACTCTTCACTCTCCACTCTTTCTGTTATAACGGCCTCAAAAATTCCTTTTGGTTTTTCTGCTATTCCTGCGGGCAGGTTCACTGTTATGTAGTTATCTGTGAGCGCTTTGCCGTTTCCTATAGCGACTGCTTTTCTTTTTTGTCCGATATTTTTTGAAAGAAATGCGTTTCTCTTTTCCGCGTCTATTTCAAAAAGCTCTTTGGAACGCCTTTTGATTTCTTCCGGCGCGACTTTATTCGGGAATGCCGAAGCCTTTGTGCCTTCGCGGTCGGAGTATCTGAATACATGAAGCCTCGCAAACGGATTGCGTTCTATAAAGTTTACGGTTTCTTTATGGTTAGCTTCGGTTTCTCCGGGAAAGCCCGTGATTACGTCCGTGGTAAGCGCGATGTCCGGCAACAGCCGCATTATTTCTTTTACTTTTTTCTCAAAAGCGGCGCTGTCATAATGCCTGTTCATATTCTTCAATACTTCGTCGCTTCCCGATTGAAGAGGAATATGAAGATGCCGGCAAATTTTGTCCGGATATTTGAGCATAAGATTTATCAGCGCGTCATCGATTTCGTTCAATTCTATCGAAGATATGCGTATGCGAAAATCCAACGGAATTCGGACTATGCTCCCAATCAAATCCGATAACTTCAGCTCTTGCATTGCAGTAAATTGCCGTTGATTTGTAATTCCCCCGATTACAACCTTCGGGGGCAGGTTCCATTCGTAATTCGTAATTGCCGCTGCCTGCCATTTCCCGACATGTATGCCGGTTAAAACTATTTCGCTGTAATCATTTTTCACCAGATTTTCTATTTCTTCCAAAACTGCTGATTCAGGCTTGCTCCAGATATTGTTTCTAACATACGGCACTATACAGTAACTGCAAAAACTGTTGCAGCCGTCCTGAATCTTCACAAAAGCTCTTGAACGGCCGTCAAAAGTTTCAATACTTTGCTTCTCGGAGTTTTTGTAAAGAGCAGTTTTGTCAGCGATAACGCGTACTTTGCCGTTTGTATCTCCACTCTTCACTCTCCACTCTTCACTCTGCTTTTTTGCAAGGCATCCGGTGAGTATCAGCTCGGGCTTATTTTTAAGTTTCAAGCTTTTGCGAATGAAGTATTCGCACTCTTTGTCGGCCTCTGCCGTAACAGTACAGGAGTTGAGCACTATGACGTCGGCTTCTTCGGGTTTTAAAGCCGGCTCAAAACCGTCTTTTTTGAATTTTTCGGTTATCAGCTGCGTTTCGTACTGGTTCACTTTACAGCCGAAAGTGTAGATAAAATATTTTTTCACATTTCTCCGTAACTCCCTCGCCCCTTGCGGGAGAGGGTTGGGGTGAGGGGTTGCCTCATTTGCCGTACATTCCGAAGAGATTTAAAATCAGCACGCTTGCGACTACAGCCGCCGTTTCAACTCTCAATATGTTGCTGCCGAGAGTTATTGTCTTTATTCCTAAGCTTTTTGCAAAGTCAACCTCTTCATTTTCAAAGCCGCCTTCAGGCCCTATAAATATGTTTGCTCCGGCCGCAGATTTGAAGTTTTCGGCAGCGCTTTCCAAAGAAGCTTTGCTCCCTTCGCTTTCCCAAGGCAGAATGCTTATAAAATTTTTATCTGTCGCGGCTTTTTCGCAGGCGGTTTTGAAATCAATCGGCATATTAATGCCCATTATGTCGTTTCTGCCGCACTGGGAGCTTGCGGCAACGGATATTTTTTCATAGCGTTCCAGCTTATTTTGGGAAAAAGACGTGTTTACGCTTCTTTTTGTGTTGATTGGAATTACAGCGGTTACTCCGAGTTCTCCGGCTTTTTCTATAAGCCATTCAAATCTGTCGCCTTTGGGAATTGCGGCATAAAGATTTATTTTAAACTCCGGCATTTTGTATGAAGAAGATAAAATCTTTCCTGCAATTTTGCTTTTTTCGGCCGATAAAATTTTACCTTTGTAGGAGTTGCCGAGTCCGTCAAAAATCATTATCTCGTCGTTCGTATTGAATCTGCGAACGGAATAAACGTAATGCGCCTGCTCGCCTTCGATGAAGAAATTGTCATTTGATATGTTCTCGGGATTGACGTAAAAATGCGGCATTAGCAACTCCGTTGCGGAAGATTAGAAGTTTAGACGGTTGGAAGTTTGGCAAAGACAAAAACAATCAAAACAAGGGTTTTATGCGCCGTCGCGTTGTGTTTAATGCCGTTTATAACTCTCTAAACTTCCAATCTTCTAATCTTCTTTCATTAATTATACATTATTTGCTACAATGCACGAACAATGAAAATACTAAGCTATCCTTTTAAATGGCTGCGCGACCTTTACGACTGGACTTTGCACTTTTCAAAATCGAAGCACTCGAGTTATGCGTTATTTGGAATTGCTTTCATGGAGAGTTCGTTCTTTCCGATTCCGCCTGACGTGCTTTTGATACCTATAGTTGTAGCGGATACGAAAAAGTGGTGGCTGAAAGCTTTTATATGCACCGCCGGTTCGGTTGCCGGCTCATTTTTGGGGTATGCCATAGGGTATCTTTTTTATGAAACGGTCGGCGCGGCCATAGTAAATTTTTACGGCATACAGGCGGCTGTCGAGAGGCTTGGAAATATGTTTGCTGAAAACGCTTTTCTCGTAGCATTTACGTCGGGATTTACTCCTATTCCGTACAAAGCCATAACGATTTCTGCCGGAATGTTCAGAGTTCCATTGATGGTTTTATTTATAGCGGCCGTTTTGGGCCGCGGCGCTAGATTTACTGCGGTAGCTCTTGCCATAAGAATATTCGGCGCAAAAATACAGCACACTATAGAAAAGTACTTTAACATTCTGTCGGCGACATTTTTGATTCTTTTGCTGCTCGGTTTTTTGGCATTGAAATATCTGGTTAAATAACGGCGGAAGCTTAGAAGCTTGGAAGATTAGAAGTTTGGCAACTGCGTACGACAATGTCCTTGCTGAACTTCCAAGCTCTCTAAACTTCCAATCCTCTAATATTCGGCGCGCGTTGCAGGCGCGCGTTGCGCGTTTGACAAATAAGAAGTTTTTTTATAGTATGGTTTTGCAGTATTGGTCTTTGGCCGTTAGAATTTTAAACCGTCGATGTGGAGATAACGGTAATTGTGCAGTTACAGAGAGCGGGCGCAGCTGAGATTCCCGTACAACGCAGATTATCAAATGGACCACAGAGGGCGCAATCAAAGGTGAGCAAGTTCCTTGCTTTTTTACAGAAAAGAACGAAGTTCCCGAGTATTTTGCGACGTAACGCATGCGTTAAATGCGGGGAGTATGCAAGTACTCTGTAAAGTGTCCGGATAGTATTCTTTTTCCGGAAAACAAGGTGGCACCGCGGACAAATATATAACGTCCGCCCTTGGCATAGCAGCATTATGCTTTGGGCGGACGTTTTTTTATTGGAGAATAAAATGAACAGGCGATGGTTGTTTCTTGATATGCAGTTTTGTCATCCTGAGCGAAGTCGAAGGATCTGCCGTTAAAGGCAGATGTTTCGACTCCACAACTTCGTTGTTCCGCTCAACATGACAGACTTCTCTGTGCTTCATAAGATAGTTCGGAAAATTAAAATAAACCGGAGAATAAAATGTTAAAACCAAACATAGAAGAAGCAAAAAAGTATTTTAAAGATTACACGGTTGTGCCGGTATCGAAAGAAATTCTTTCCGATGTCAAAACTTCCGTAGGCATTTTGAAAAATTTCTTAAGCAAGAATAAAAGATGTTTCCTGCTTGAGAGCGTTGAAAGCGGCGAAAGCTGGGGGAGATATTCGTTTTTGGGATTTGACCCGAAACTTTCCGTGAGCTGCAATGACGGCAAGGCGGTTATCGATAACGGAACAAAAAAAGAGATTCTTTCCGATAATCCGTCAAAAATTTTAAGAGAGATATTGGCGCGCTACAAAAGCCCTAAGCTTGATAATCTGCCGCCTTTTACCGGCGGCTTTGTCGGGTATTTTTCTTACGACTACATAAAATACGCGGAGAAATCTTTAAAGCTTCAAAACAGAAACGCCGAAAACTTTGACGATTTATTCCTGATGCTTTTTGACAAAGTTATAGCTTTCGATAATCTGAAACAAAAGATTTTCATAATCGCTAATGTCGCGGTGAAGGATTTTGAAAATAACTATGAAAAAGCCGCGGCTGAAATTGAAGAGATAGAAAAATTTATAATATCTCAGGCAGCTGAAGAAAACGTTAAATCAGGACTTAAGTCCGAACTTGTCGTTTTGCACAGCGAAAAAGATTTTGCAGATATGGTCGCAAAAATTAAAGTTCATATCCGCGAAGGCGATATTTTTCAGGCTGTTATTTCAAACGGCATAGAAGCAAGGTTTGAAGGAAACTTACTGCAGACTTACAGGGTTTTAAGAACTATCAACCCTTCGCCGTATATGTTTTACGTCAATTTCGGCGGCTCGGAAATCGCCGGCGCTTCTCCGGAAACGCTTGTCACTCTGCAAAACGGCGAACTGACAAATTATGCTCTTGCGGGAACTGCGCGAAGAGGCAAAACCGAAGAAGAGGACGCCGCTCTTATAGACGCGCTTTCAAAAGACGAAAAAGAGTTGTCTGAGCACAACATGCTTGTGGATCTGGGAAGAAACGATTTGGGAAAAATCAGCGAATTCGGTTCCGTAAAAGTTGCCGAGTATAAAAAGATTTTAAAGTTTTCGCACGTAACCCATATGGCTTCGGTCATTAAAGGAAAGATGAAACCGCAATACGACCAGCTCGACGCTATTGCCGCGGTTCTTCCTGCCGGGACTCTTTCGGGCGCGCCGAAAATTAAAGCCTGTGAAATCATCAACTCCCTTGAAAAGCACAAAAGAGGGACTTACGGAGGCGCGATAGGTTATATAGATTTTACGGGGAATATGGATATGTGCATAGCGATAAGGATGGCGAAACTGCAAAACGGGAAAGTTTATGTGCAGGCCGGCGCCGGAATAGTGGCTGACAGCGACCCGAAAAAAGAGTTTAACGAGTGCATGCATAAAGCCAAAGCGATGGTCAACGCTTTAAATGAAGCTTCGAACGGATAGAGTGAAGATACGGCAAAGCAGTTCCCTCGCACCTTGCGGGAGAGGGACTTGCGAAGCAACAAAGTTGCGAAGCAAGAGGGTGAGGGGTTGCCTTTGCAGTATCTTCACTCCTCACTCTTCAATCTCCACTCTGCCGTTAAAAAAGGGGGAAACAAAATGATTTTGATAATAGATAATTACGACAGTTTTTCTTATAATCTTTACCAGTTTACAGGCATGATAAATCCGGATGTGAAAGTGGTAAAAAACGACGAGCTTACGGTAAAAGAGATAGAGAAATTAAATCCGTCTCATTTGATTTTTTCTCCGGGCCCCGGGCGTCCCTCGGACGCGGGAATATGCGAGGAAGCGATAAAATATTTCAAGGGCAAAATGCCCATACTCGGCGTGTGTCTGGGGCATCAGGCTATATGCGAGGCTTTCGGCGCATCCATAATTTATGCGAAAACTTTGGTGCACGGCAAAACGAGCAACGTGCACATAGCTAACGGCAGCCCGATTTTTAAAGGCTTGCCGCCGGTGCTTGAGGCTGCAAGATACCACTCGCTCATGGCCGACAGAGCCACTTTGCCTGACGAGCTGCTCGTGATAGCCGAAGACGAAGATTCGCAGGTTATGGGCGTAAAACACAAAGATTACGATTTGTACGGATTGCAGTTCCACCCCGAATCCGTTCTTACGAAAAACGGCTTTATGATAATTGAGAATTTTTTAAATCTAAAAAGACAATGATTAATGGTTAATGATAAATGATTAATGAATGAGCGCGCAAAGCGCGCGGACTAATATATCGCGGCGAAGCCGCTCCAAAATTAACCATTAACCATTTACCATTAATCATTGTCGTTAAAGGAGATGTTATGATACAGAAAGCCATATACGAAATAGTCAACGGACAGAACCTGTCCATAGAAAATACCAAAGATGTTATGAACGAAATAATGGACGGCAAAGCCACGGACGCGCAGATAGCTTCTTTTCTTACTTCAATGAGGCTCAAAGGCGAAACGATAGAGGAGATAACCGCCTGCGCAATGGTTATGAGAGAAAAGTGCCAAAGGCTTGACCCGAAAACCGACGTTTTAGACATTGTCGGCACCGGCGGCGACGAACTTTCTACTTTTAACATATCTACGGTTTCGGCGTTTGTGATAGCCGCGGCCGGCGCGCCGGTAGCAAAGCACGGCAACAGAAGCGTGTCCAGCAAATGCGGCAGCGCGGATTTACTAGAGGCGCTCGGAGTAAACATCATGCTCACGCCTGCGCAATGCGAAATTGTCCTTGAAAAACTGGGAATGTGTTTCCTTATGGCGCAGACATTCCATTCTTCAATGAAGTATGTCGCAAAAGTAAGAAAAGAGCTCGGCATAAGGACGATTTTCAACATTTTGGGGCCGCTTGCCAATCCTGCTAAAGCAAGATACGAACTTTTGGGCGTTTACGATGAAAATCTGGTTGAGCCAATGGCAAGAGTCCTTGCAAATCTCGGAGCCAAAAGAGCCATGGTAGTTCACGGGCATGACGGGCTTGACGAAGTTACTTTGTCGGACACCACTACCATATGCGAAGTTAACGAAGGAAGAGTTAACAGCTTTTTCATAACGCCCGAACAATTCGGATTAAAAAGGTGTTCTCTCTCAGAGCTGATTGGCGGAACGCCGAATGACAATAAAGAAATAGCTTTAAATATTCTAAAAGGCGAACCCGGAGCAAAACGTGATATTGTAGTTTTGAATTCCGCCATCTGTCTGTATATGTTTTTCAACAATATAACACTCAAGGAGTGTTTGAAAATGGCGCAGAAGACTATAGACAGCGGAAAAGCCTTGAATAAGCTTGAAGAATTTATAAGAATGACAAACGAGTTCGAGAATTAGTTCCACGTTTATCATTCTAAACTTGCCGTACAATTTTATTTTTACCCTCGCCCCTTGCGGGAGAGGGCAGGGTGAGGGGTTGCCGTTGTCTTTGTCGTTCTGGGGAGCGCTGCGCCTCCCAACCTCCGCCATACTTTTTGCAGACGTTCAAAAAGTATGCAAAAAAACTGCCGCCGGATGCGCATTCGCTATGATTTTCGCGGCAAATCCGGAACTCGCAAAATGAGATAACGGATTTTAAGGAATTTTGCTCAAACAACTGGATTTGAATAATCCGCAAAAATCCCACGCTCATAGACGCGCATAGGGCGGCAACGACAAAAGGCAACAAAGACAAAAAAGAGGTAAAATGATACTGGACAAAATAACGGCAGCCACAAAAATCAGAGTTGAAAAAGCTAAACTGCTGAAATCTTTTGAAGATGCAAAGAAAGAAGCTCTGTCTCCTCAAAAGAGCGAAGAATTCGCTTTTGAAAAGGCTTTGAAAAAGCCCGGCATGAGCTTTATCTGCGAGGTAAAGAAGGCTTCGCCTTCAAAAGCTATTATCGCGGCTGATTTTGACTATATTAAAATTGCCAAAGAGTATGAGCTTGCCGGAGCAGACGCCATATCCGTGCTTACCGAGCCGGATTTTTTTCTGGGAAGCAACGCTTATCTTACGGAAATAAAAAAGGCCGTAAAAATTCCCGTTTTAAGAAAAGATTTTATAATAGACGAGTACCAGATTTATGAAGCGAAAAATATCGGAGCTGATGCCATTCTTTTGATATGCGCGATTTTGGATTTTGAAGCTCTAAAAAGATTTATGGGCATCGCCAATTCTTTGGGGATGTCGTGTCTCGTGGAAGCGCATGACGAGAAAGAAGTAGAAAACGCTCTTAAAACAGGCGCGCGGATAATCGGCGTCAACAACAGAAACCTGAAAGATTTTGAAGTGGATATAAACAACAGCATAAGGCTGCGCAAGCTCGTGCCGGAAGATAAAACTTTTGTTTCCGAAAGCGGGATAAAGACAAAAGAACATATCGAGATTCTCAGACAGAATAAAGTAGACGCTGTCTTGATCGGCGAAGAACTGATGAGAAGTAAAGATATCAAGCGAAAACTTTCGGAGTTTAAAGGATATTAATGATGTGTCAGTGGTTGTCATTCCGTGCTTGACACGGAATCCACGTTATCTTTAAAATGGATACCGGCTTTCGCCGGTATGACAAAAGGCTGGAGGTTTTAATGACTAAAATAAAAATATGCGGGCTTAAGAGAGAAGAAGACATAAAGTACGCCAATGAAGTCAAACCAGATTACATAGGTTTTGTCTTTGCCGGAGCTAAGAGAAAGATAGATTTTGTCACAGCCGCCAAGCTTAAAAAACTGTTGGACAAGGACATAAAATCAGTAGGCGTTTTTGTAAATGAGGGCATAGGCAACATAGCGCGCTTGTGCGATGAAGGTACGATAGATTTGGTTCAGCTTCACGGCGATGAAG
>WQUP01000102.1 GCA_009782015.1 Endomicrobiia bacterium
GTATTTTTTGTATTTCTCAAAATCGTATGCCATTTTAGACTCTCAATTGCGTTTCTCTAAAAACCCCGAAAATCTACACAACTGTTGTGTTTTTAGAGACATCCCATTAGTAATCTTTTCCCTAATGGAATATCTGGGTTAAAACACTCGGGTATGAGAAAAGAGCGGATTAACTGCCTGCTTTTTTCGGCTTTTGTCATCTTTCATTTAGCGGCTTAAACGGCTTTCTTTCCGCAACGCTCTTATAAGCGGGGCGGATAATGCGGCCGCCGCTGACGATTTCTTCGATGCGGTGCGCGCTCCAGCCGGCTACGCGGGAAATAGCAAATATCGGAGTGTACAGCTCGGGCGGCAGGCCTAGCATGTCATATACGAAACCGCTGTAGAAGTCGATGTTTGCAGAAACCCCTTTATACATTTTGCGCTTTTCGGCAATAACTTTCGGCGCAAGACGGGCAACTTTGGCGTAAACTTCATATTCGTCCTTGCGGCCGTTTTTGGCGGAAAGCTTTTCGACAAAACTTTCAAATACGACGGCGCGGGGATCAGAGATGGAGTAAACCGCATGTCCCATGCCGTAGATAAGGCCGGCACGGTCATAAGCTTCCTTGTTGAGCAGTTTTTGCAGATAATCCGCAAGCTGGTTTTCATCCTTGGGATTTTTAACTGTTTTAAACAGGTCGGCCATCATGCCCATAACTTTGTTGTTTGCTCCGCCGTGCTTGGGGCCTTTTAAGCTGCCGAGGGCAGCAGCCATGGCACTGTATGTGTCCGTATCGGTGGAAGAAACGACGTGGATGGTAAAAGTCGAGTTGTTTCCGCCGCTGTGGTCGGCGTGAAGAACCAAAGCAAGATCGAGAACGCGGGCTTCGAGTTCTGTATATTTTTGGTCGGCGCGCAGCATGTAGAGAATATTTTCCGCAAAGGACAGCGTTGGATTGGGATTGTGGATGATAAGGCTTGCGTCTTTTTCATAATGCTGATACGCCTGATAGCCGTATATCGCCATCATCGGAAATACCGCAATCAGATGCAGGCATTGGCGAAGAACGTTCGGGATAGATATGTCGTCGGGATTGTCGTCATAGTTGTAAAGAGTCAAGACGCTTCTTGCGATGGTGTTCATCATATCCCTGCCGGTTGCTTTCATGATAACGTCGCGGACAAACGAAGGCGGCAGGCTGGCGCAATCCATCAGCAGCCGCGTAAACTCTTCGAGTTCCTTTTTATTCGGCAAATGGCCGAACAGCAGCAGATAAACGGTCTCCTCAAAACCGAATCTTTTTTCCTTTATAAATCCGGCTACGATCTCTTCGACGTCGATGCCCTGGTATATGAGTTTTCCTGCAGCCGGCACTTCAACGCCGTCCACGATTTTTTTGGCTGTAGCGATGGATATATTTGAAAGTCCGGTAAGGACTCCGTTGCCGTTCTGGTCGCGCAGTCCGCGTTTTACGTCAAATTTCGTATAAAGTTCTGCAGGAATTTTTTGCGCCTCGCACATTTTTGACAACTCAATAATCTGAGGTGTAATTTCCGAATAATTGTTTTTGTTCATGGCGGTACCATCCTTGTATTTATAGTTGATGTTGCGGATGTCTGCGGAACAGCAGGGAATGCATGGCAGCTTAAGAGAGCAGCAGGAGAAAACATTTTGAGATTTGATTTTTCCCGAAGCTGATTGAAACGAATAACGGCGCAAGCAGTTTAGAAAAAACAAACATAACGGCATGATACGCGCTTCGCGCATGAGAAATGATACGTTGCCTGCGGCAACATGATACGATATGTCCTTGTCGTTAATGTATCCGAAGGATACGTATCATGGGGACAAAGTCCCTGGGGACAACGTCCCTGTATCATTTCCGAAGGAAGTATCATGTCCCGATAGGGACATACCATTGCCTTTATGCGGAGGAAGCAGTCTCGACAACTTGCCTCTCTGATTACTATTATAGCAAATTCCATAAAAACAGGGAATTTCTTCTTATGCGAGAGACAAACTACCGTTAATCCAAATACTCATAAATAATTTGGTACAATACAAATAAATGCATTCTAAAGTGAGAGGGGTAAAATGAAGAGAGCCGTTCAAATAGCTGTTATATTGATTGCCTGTTTGAGTTTATCTTCGTGTAAATACGACGAACTTAAAAAAGAAAATGATGCATTGAAGGCAAAAATTGAGGCGTTAGAACAAGAAAACACAAAGCTGAAAGAAACAGCCGAAAATTATTGGCAAAATGCTGTGAATAGTTTGTCAAAACAAGATTACGAACAGGCAAAAAATATTTTTTCCCAGATTATAGATAAATTCCCGGCAAGCGAATTAGCGCAAAAGTCTAAAGACAAAATAGGCGAAATTGATGCTATGCTGAAGCAAAAACGGGCGGACGCGGACAAAGCGATAAAATCTTTGCCGACTAATCTTGCCAAAGCGGCAAGCGCAACTGACGCCGAAGCGATACTCGATGAGATGGAAAGAAAATTTGATTTTCCGGATGTAAAAGAGATTGTTTCCCAAAAACGGGGAGAGCTGCAGGAAAAAATTCAGCGGGAAAAAGATATGTCCGAGGCCCTGAATGTTTTAGGCATTAAAATAACTAATATCAGAACTTATTGGACAGTAGATCACAATGTCCTTGGCGGGGAACAACTTGTCGTGCCGTATGTGCGTATGCGAATTGAAAATGTCGGCGCAAATCCAATAACAAGATTATCGGTCAAAGCCGCTTTTGAATTAACCGGAAAAAAAGAGGCCTTCGGGGAAGGGATGTCGTATGTTATAGGTTACGGAGATACTCCGTTAAAACCCGGTTATTCGAAAGAAGTATTTTTTGGTTCCCAGACAGGGTATAAGGCTAATTATCATATTATCTATAATTTGCCGAAAGTCAGCGCTGATTTGTATGTTTCCGTAGAAGGCAGGGAAAACAGGTTGGTTAAAACGATAGTAATAAAAAATGAGTATCTGGATTAAAAGGAAAATTGAAGTAAAAGCGTAAGTATTAAAAGACGCTTGAACAAAAAACTTAATAGATTATTTTGGAAGCGCGGAGAAAGGCCGTGCGGTATTTATAAAGAGGCTAACGAAATTTTCGTCATTCATTCTACACTTATTAGTAGTGAGGTTTGGCGGAGGCGGGGTCGTAGTATGCTGGACTTTGCGGCAATTTTAAGGTAAAATAGTGGCAAGATAGCGGCAATTTGACGGCAATGATACGGAGGCAAAATGCCATATAAACCCACTTTTACCATAACGCCTAAAATAACAAAAGCTCTGATGAAGATAGAGGCGTTAAAGGAAGGCATAAAGAACTTACCTATCACTCCCGGCGTTATGAAAACGCTGCGGGAAACCGCCCGCCTGCAATCAACGCACTATTCTACGCAGATTGAAGGCAACCGGCTTACTCAAAAAGAGGTAGAGCAGGTCATCAAGAATAAAGAAAGTTTCGCAGGCAGAAAACGCGATGAGCTTGAAATCAAAGGTTACTATCTTGCGTTAGAGTGGCTGGAAAATAATATCGCAGAGCCGATAACCGAAACTACACTAAAAACAATCCACGCTCTTGTTGAGGGCGGCGGCAGAAAACAAGTTACGCCAACGCAATACAGAGACGGGCAAAATGTTATAAAGGACAGCGCAACCGGCGAGATTGTTTATATGCCGCCCGAATCCAAAGATGTTGCCGGACTTATGTCTGACCTCGTTGTTTGGCTTGAAGACAATAAAAGAGAACTGCCGTGTCCTATATCGGCAGCCATAGCCCACTATCAGTTTGCCACAATTCACCCTTACTACGACGGTAACGGAAGAACCGCAAGGCTCTTGGCTACGCTGGTCTTGTATCAGGGCGGATATGATTTGAAAGGTCTTTTTTCGTTAGAGGAATACTATGCACGCGATCTGCAAGCGTATTACGACGCTATAAGCAGAGGCAATCATCACAACTACTATTTTGGAAGGGCAGACGCGGACATAACGCTTTGGGTTGAATACTTCGTATCAGGCATGTTGGATTCTTTTGAGCATGTTAAGAGACGTGCGGAAGAAGCGCAAGGCAAAGGCAAGACGGACAAATCAAAACTTATGCGCGCTTTGAACCCGAAACAACGGCAGGTTTTAACGCTGTTTGAGGAACAGGACGTTATCACTTCAAAAGACATAGAAAAATTGTTTGGTTTCAGTGCACGTTCCGCCAGACTAATGTGTAATACTTTTGTAAAAGAAGGATTCTTGCGAGCGGCAAGCAGCGCCGACAGAAACAGGACTTACAGGCTTTCAGAGAAATATGAAGCTCTTATAGGCTAGACCGGAACAATACCTGATAAAACAGAAAACCCCGACTGATTATCAAACTCAGCCGGGGTATCTTTTTAGGCATTTTGTGAGAATATGGTGAGAAAAGTTTTAAAATTCCTATTTTTTCCGACGCTGATTGAAACGAATAATGGCATGATACGCGCTTCGCGCATGATATGCTTTGCAATGATACATTGCCTATCGGCAACATGATACGATATGTCCTTGTCTTTAATGTATCTGAAGGATACGTATCATGGGGACAATGTCCCTGGGGACAACGTCCCTGTATCATTTCCGAAGGAAGTATCATGTCCCTAGGGACATATCATTGCCTTTATACGGAGGGGGAGAGATTTGAACTCTCGATACGGATTTTCATCCGTATACCGGTTTAGCAAACCAGCGCACTAGGCCAACTATGCGACCCCTCCATTTGGCGTCTGGGTTCATTATACAAAATACCTGCCGTTTGTTGCAACGCAGGCGCGCGGAGCGCGCCGAAGCTCGGAGAGCGCAGAAGCCCGGAAGTTCGGTAACAACAAAGTCTTCGTCTTTGCCGAGCTGCTGAGCTGCCGAACTTCTGAGCTTCTAATCTTCCGCCGTTTTGCTTTTTAAGTCAATAGTTGATATAATTTTTCTGTAAATCCGAGGTGGAATATGAAGTTTGATTATAAAGGCTTTTTTCATATTCATTCCGCTTTTTCCCATGACGGCACGACTGACGTCAAAGATATAATAAAATCCGCGCAGAGATGCGGCGCGGATTTTATAATTATCACGGATCATTCTAATCTCAAGACAAAAGACGAGGGCTTTGAAGGCTGGCATGACAACCTTCTTGTAATTTGCGGTTCGGAGATTACGCCTTCTTACAATCACTATCTGGCGGTAGGAATTAAAAAACCGCTGACAGCGGCGGCTGATGAAAATCCGCAAAACTATATAGACGCCGTAAACCAAGAGAACGCGGCGGGGCTTATAGCCCATCCGGATCATACGGGCTCAAAGTTGTTCAACGTGCGTTCGTACGCGTGGCGCGACTGGACTG
>WQUP01000103.1 GCA_009782015.1 Endomicrobiia bacterium
ATTCGTTCAACTAAAGACAACTACAACCCCTCACCCAACGCTTCGCAAGTCCCAAGTAGTTGCGCTTTTCTCAAGTCAAGTGCACTACTTCCGGTGCGTTCACATCTCGCGCCCGCGGCAGACTCGTCCTTCCCCGATTTAGACATTCGAGGACAGGCTCAATTCCTCGCACTGCCGCCCCGCAAGGTGCGAGGGAAGTGAGAGATACCCATATTTATTGTGTGATACTTTTGAAACTCGCGCATAGTATTGATGCAGGGCGCCCGAAATAAAGTTTGGAGTGTGGAGTGTGAAGAGTGGAGTTAACAAAAGAAAGACTTTTAACATAAACTTTGCTTTTAACTCCACACTCCACCCTTCAAACTCCAAACTGTCTTAAAAAAAAGGAGCCGAAAATGAGTTTTGAACAGGCTTATAGAGAGTTCTTCAAAATAATCTACTCCTATATCATTGTCCGCGTCCGAGAAGATAACACCGCTAAGGATATTGCCGCTCTCGTGTGGCAGAAAGCGCTTAAGAAGTTTGACACTTTTGACGCAGGCAAAGGCAACATGAGCCAATGGCTCTTTACCATAGCCCGCAACGAGATAAATATGCACTTCCGCCTTTACTATGTGAAGAAAGTTTTATCCCTGACAGGTTTTGAGGATACTGCTTTATCTTCCGAAAAAGACATAGAAGACAAGCTTACGGATGAACAGGAAAAGCAGACGCTTCTTAAGGCCATGGAAACGCTGGACAAAAGGGAGCAGGATATCATCGCTCTCAAATTTTATTCGGGATTAAACAACCGCGAGATAGCCGAAGTCGCCGGCATAAGCGAGTCCAATGCCGGAACTATAATCAACAGAAGCATAAACAAATTAAGAGTTTTATTGGAGGCAATATGAAAAATATAGAACAAGAAATAATAGAGCGTTTCAAAAAGTTTGATTTTGATCCAAAAGGAACAATACAAAATCAGATTTTTAATAAGTTGTCAGCTGCTCCGGCGGCAAAAAAGAGACCGGCAGTCTCAAAACGCTTTGCCTTTGCCGCAGCTTTCGGGCTTTTGATAGTGCTGTTTGCGATAAATCATCCTGAGCTCAATGTAAGTAAACCCCGTATGCAATCTTCCCCCGCTCAAAGAGTAAACGCTGAGGCAAACTTAGCATTTGAGAGTGTCCGGCGAGAGTCAAGTGTTAATAAAGCCGAGGCAAAAAGGTCGATGGAGGAGAAAGCATATAAGTGTGCCGAATTATTCAAAGGGCGTTGTGCCGATAGCGTAGCTGCCGCGCCGCAGAAATGTGCGGTTGTGGCTGTGACATATTCAGGGTCTGATTATAACGCCATGCAGGACGAAAGCTACAAAAAGTATGATGAAAATTCTTTCAAGTCAACGGCTTCGGATCCGCTTTCGACTTTCTCGGCCGATGTTGACGCTGCGTCATACAATATAGTAAGGCGGGCAATAATGGCAGGCACAAAGCCGAATCCGGACTCCGTGAGAATAGAAGAGTTTATTAACTATTTCAATTATTCTTATCCGCAGCCTCAGGGCTCTGATCCCGTCAGCATGAACTTCGAATATACCGATTCCCCCTGGAACAAAGGGTTAAAGCTCGTAAAAATCGGCATAAAAGCCAAGGATATAGAAAAAGCCAACCTGCCGCCGAATAATCTTGTATTTTTGATAGATGTCTCCGGCTCCATGCAGGCTGAAAACAGGCTGCCGTTAGTCAAGAAATCGCTTAAAATGCTTGTTAACGAACTGCGCCCTAAAGACAGAGTTTCCATAGTAACTTATGCAAGCGGCGTAAATGTAGCTCTTTCCGGAGCCAAAGGCAGCGACAAAGAAAAGATTCTCAATATAATCGATAATCTTCAAGCAAGCGGCGGCACAAGCGGCTCCGCGGGCTTGTCAGCGGCTTATGAAACCGCCAAAAAGAATTTCATAAAAAAAGGAAATAACAGAATAATTCTCGCTACGGACGGCGACTTCAATATCGGGCCAAGTTCCGAAAGCGAACTTGAAAACCAGATAACAGCTGCCCGCGATTCCGGCGTATTTTTAAGCGTTCTGGGTTTTGGCATGGGCAACTATAAAGATTCAAAAGTGCAGACGCTCGCCAATAAAGGCAACGGCAACTATGCTTATATCAACGACTTGTTCGAAGCGAGAAAAACTCTTGTAAAAGAATTCGGAGCAACGCTGTTTACGGTTGCTAAAGACGTTAAACTGCAGGTGGAGTTTAATCCGGCAGTTGTCGCGGCATACCGCCTTGTCGGTTATGAAAAAAGGGCGCTCAACGCGCAGGATTTTAACGACGACAAAAAAGATGCCGGAGAAATCGGAGCCGGACATACCGTTACGGTGATATATGAAATTGTCCCAGCCGGAGTCAAAAGCAAATATATGCCTAACGTGGAAACGCTTAAATATGCTAAAGCCGCCTCGGACAACAATGATGTTTTAACGCTCAAGCTGAGATATAAGGAGCCGAATTCCGATACGAGCAAACTTATGGAAAAACAGCTTAAACAAGAAGAGTATGTACCGTTCGACAAAATGTCCGATGATATGCGTTTTGCGGCAAGCGTAGCGCAGTTCGGCCAGATATTAAAAGACAGCCAATACAAAGGCGACATGACAATCGACGAAGTGATAAGCACAGCCAAGAAAGCCAAAGGCGCAGATGACGAGGGTTACAGAGCGGACTTTATTAAAGCAGCCGAAATGTATAAAATGATTCAATAAATAAAGAGAAGCTCCCCCTTACCGCGTTCCTCAGCCGGCGGGGGAGCTTCAAGCATAAATATAATAAGCAAACAGCGTTTTAAAATGAGTTTAAAATCTGGTTTCCCTAAAAACCATGTTTTGTCATTCCCGTACCCGATTAAGATATTCGAGTGTAAACTCCAGCTGGAATCCATGGTGTCTTTAAATTTATTAGACGAAAACGGCGAACGTGGATTCCCGTTTTCGCGGGAATGACACGGCGGGGCAGGAGTTTTTAGAGATACCCAATTCGTAATTGCCTTTTCGTAATTTCTGTTATTCTGTCTTTGATTCGTAATTCGTAATTTGTAATTCGTAATTGCCGTTATTATATGTCTTCAAACGAAATGACTTCGATTTGTTTGTCTTTGAGATATTGCATGAGATTTGGGTCGCAGCATCTGGCGATCTCGTATTCGCGCCAGATTTCGTTAAATCCGGGATGAGTCATAAGTTCTGCGGTCTCAAAAGATTCGTCGACGTTTTCCCAATACCAGCCGGCTATAAAATGCGGGCAGAACTTTACTCCGTTTTCCGATACAAGTTTGCGCATCTCTCCGGCAAAATCTTCGTTGTCATAAAAACCGCGGAAAAAACGTATCGGCACATTAAGCTCTTTCGCCTTTTGAACTACCACAGGCAAAACTTCAGGATGCATATGCGCGTGATGATGGCTGTCCAAGTGCGATAATTTAAGCCCTGCATTTAAAAACTTGTCCAGCTGCCTGTCGACTGCGTCTTCTATCTCCGATGGCGACAGTTTCGGTATTTTAAAGCCGCTTACGCGCCCCTCGGGCCTCTTAATTTCGAACATAGAGTCCAAATCTATATGCAGGCCTGTTTTTAAATCAGGGTTTTCTTTTGAAAGAGAAACGGCATCGTCAAAAGCTTCCCTGTCGGTTAAGACGGTTGCGCTTTTTACGATGCCGTTTTTATGGGCGTAGATTATGCCTTCGTTTATTTTCTTAGTGTATCCGAAATCATCGGCGTTGACGATAAGGCGTTTCATTGTACCGAGTATCTCTTTGGCTGTCACCCTGAGAGGATTTTGTCCTCGAAGGGTCTAGAGTCTAGATCCTTCGTCGGAAACAAAGTTTCCTTCTCAGGATGACAAAGCCGGATTTTTACACCAACCCGTTTTTTACAAGCGTTTCGGCGATTTCAACCGCGTTTAGCGCGGCGCCTTTAAGAAGGTTGTCGGAAACGACCCAGAAAGTGATTCCATTGCCTTTTGTGGATATGTCCTGCCTTATTCTGCCGACATAAGTCGTCTGCATGTTTTCGGCATACAGCGGCATGGGATACTTTTTGTTTTCAGGATCGTCCATAAGCTGTATTCCAGGAGCTTTAGACAAAAGCTCTTTTGTCTTCTCAGGCGAAAGCGGCTTTTCGGTTTCTATCCATACGTTTTCCGAGTGCGAACGGAAAACCGGAACTCTCACGCATGTGGCGCTGACTTCTATGGAGCTGTCGCCCATTATTTTTTTCGTCTCGTTCGTCATCTTCATCTCTTCTTTGGTATATCCGTTCTCGGTGAAAACGTCTATCTGCGGTATAAGATTAAAAGCGATCTGATACTGGAATTTGTTTGCCGCCGGAATAGTCTCGCCTTTTGCCCAGGCTTTTGTCTGCGCGTCAAGTTCGTTCATCCCTTTCTGCCCTGCTCCTGAAACAGACTGATATGTCGAAACAATCACTCTTTTAATTTTTGCGTAATCATGCAGAGGTTTGAGCGCGACAACCATCTGTATTGTCGAGCAGTTAGGGTTTGCTATGAGCTTTTTATCTTTTTTAAGGTCATGCGGATTTACTTCAGGCACGACAAGCGGGATTTCCTTATCCATTCTCCACGCGCTTGAGTTGTCTATCACAAAACAGCCGTCTGCCGCAAAAAAAGGAGCGAACTCTTTAGACACCGTCGCGCCCGCGCTGAAAAGCGCTATTTCCACGCCTTTTCCGCCGTCTTTAGTCAAAAGTTCGACTTTGACGTCTTTGCCGTTATATTTAAGCGTTTTGCCGGCGGATCTTTCCGAAGCCAAAAGCTTTATGCTCTCCACAGGAAACTTCCTGCTTTCAAGCATTTTAATCATTTCAAGACCTACTGCGCCCGTCGCGCCAACTACCGCCACTTTGTACTTTTTCATCTTACTCTCCCATTTTTAACGGCAGAGTGGAGATTGAAGAGTGAGGAGTGGAAATACGACAACTGTGCCTGCCGTATCTTCACTCTTCACTCTTCACTCTTCACTCTTATTTATTACACAAAGTATTTTCTCTGACAAACACCATGTCTTCCGCTATTGTCCGTATATCTTTTTGAAATTGTTCCCAACCGGGATTTACCGTCCAATTGACTTTATCGAATTCCGACTCGGGAACGCTCGAGATAATTTTTGATATTGTCGCCAAATCAAGCCCTGCGTCTTTTTGGCAAGCTTGCTGGTATATAGGCTGCCATTCAAAATGCTCATGCAGCGAAATCTCGCGGATATCGGCTATATCTTTTATCGAGTATCTGAAAATAGCGCTTATCTTGTTTGAAAGGATATTTTCAACCGCATCGGTTTTATAAAAAACCGGCGTTT
>WQUP01000104.1 GCA_009782015.1 Endomicrobiia bacterium
GGCTGTCATCCTGAACTTGTTTCAGGATCTCGTCGTTAAATGACAAAAACTAGACCCTGAAACAAGTTCAGGGTGACACATGGCGAGGGCATTGTCGTCGAGATATTTTTTTCATGCGTTTGTCGTGCCATTCACCATTAACCATTTATCATTGCCGTTCTATTTTTTATATAATAACGCTTCGGCGCACATGCAAAAAGGAGCAAACCGTGAATTATTCGAGTTTTTTAAGAAGATTCTTCGCGCTTATCATTGACGTTATTATTCTTGCAATCGCATATACAATCATCTCTCTGCCTATGCCGTCAAATAAGCTTATCTCCATTGCCGCGGCGGCGTTCATATACTGGCTTTATTACGCGCTGCTTGAAAGTTCAAAATATCAGGCGACTGCCGGCAAACTCATTATGGGCATTAAAGTGATAAATTCGCAAGGCGAAAAATTGAATTTCGGCAGGGCAGCCGCGCGCTCTATTGTGAAAGTTCTTTCGTCTTTCACCAATATTTTATTTATCGTTTGCCTTTTTACAAGAAACAGGCAATGCCTGCACGATTTTGCGGCAAAAAGCTATGTGGTATATAAAAATCCCGATGAAACCGCGGGAGACATTGATAATATTGTGCGGCCTTTTGCCGTAATTTTTGCCGCATTGTATGTCATTTCCATTGCCGCCGGATTTGTAATGCTTAAAAAGTTCGGGATTTCGTTAAAAGATGCGTACTCTTATTCCGCATTGCAGCAAAACGGCCAAGACAGCGATTCTTTGCTTAATTGGCAAACCGTAAATCTGCCCGATATAAATCTTTCGCTCGACTCTCCGGTAAGCCTGGCAAGAGACAGCGGAGCGGAAGACGGACTATTGTCCGACAATATAAATAACAATACCGCCCAAGCCGTTTGCTATAAATCAGGCGAAAACATTTTTCTGGATTTAAAAATCCAATATATAACATTTTTTACGGAAGTTTCGGCAAGCGACGCGATGAATTGGGCTGTTTACAAAGAGTTTCTGAGAAGCCCGGAAATTACGGAAACGGAAATAGCGGGGCTAAAAGCCCTGCGCGCAAAAGGCAGATACGGCTCAAGGATGCGCGTGACGATTTTGGCGATTCCAAAAGACGAACGTTCTGCCTGGATTATAAAAATAACGCCTTATACCGATGACGAGTCCATAACCGAAAGAATAATAAATTCGCTGAAATTAAAATAGCGTGTCATTGCGGGTCGGAGCCCGCAATGACGGCACAAAGCGGGAGCAAGCAAATGATTTACATAGGTTTTTGGAAAAGGGCGTTTGCCTTGATTTTGGATTTGGCTGTCATTTTCATTATCGCAGCCGCTTTTTCAATGCTTTTACAATCAGGCCAGACTCTGCCGGGCTTGAAGTCCGCGGCGCTTGCCGCGCTGTTTCCTTTTGCCGTTATATTTCTCTACTTTGCGGCATGCGAAGCTTCTTCTTTGCAGGCAACTGCCGGAAAATTTCTGACCGGCATTAAGGTTTCCGATATTGAAGGCCGGCGGTTATCCGCCGCAAAATCCGCGCTGCGCTCTTTTATAAAAACATTATTGCTTTTGCCGTTTGCGGCGGTCATGTTTTCGCTTGCGGCTTTGCCGTTAAAATTGCATTTCCTGGCAGCTGTATCCATGGTAATGGGTCTTTTGGCCGCCGTTATACAAATTCCTGCGGCAGCGTCATTTCTTGTATGTATCGGCACAAAACGCAAACAAAATTTGTATGACTTAGCAGCCGGCAGCGTTGTGATATGCAAACAAATTTACGATGGGCCGGATGCCGCGGACGCGCAGGCCGTAACGGCCTTTGAATTTTTTAAAAAGGAGCGAAGCTCCTTGCATCCCGCGCTGATTGTTTTGACGATTTTAATTATAGCAACAGTTCCTGCCGTGCCGATTGTCGAACTTCTAAAACCGGTTTCTTCGCCGTCGGCTTTAAATCTTCCAAAGCCCCAAAGGTCTGAAGCAGCCTGGAAAGAAAACTATTTTGAAGATATTCATTTAAAAATAAACGCGCCCGGGAATTTTGAAAAAAAGAATGCCCCGCAATGGATGGCGTATGTGCTGCATGAAAACTCGAACTATGCAGCTGCGTATTTTTTGAAAGCCCGCAACGACGCATGGACGCAGTCTCTTAACGGCTGGATTAAAGAAAAGGCCGCATCGCGCGGCTTTAACGAATTGGAACAAAAAGAAGAAACTGTTACGGTTTCAGGTCTGCCGGGAACAAAAACAATATTTACTCCCGCGCCCGGACAGCAAAATGACTACAGCGATTTTTATGCCGTATTGCTTGTTCTCAACAAAAATGAAAATGAAAGCTATGTGATAATCGCCCGCTCTACAGCCAAAGTTTTTGCCAAAAACATAGTTGAGCGAATAATATCTTCCGTTGAAATAACAAACTGACAATCATTCCCACAAACAAGCCAGCGGAACCGCATACATATTGTTTCTGAACGATATTGTATTTTCTCCGCTGTACAGAACAACACCCGTAAATTTCTTATTGTCCGCAACATTTTCCTTAAACCAGCGTATATGCTTAAAATCGGAAGAATCCGCAACGGCGCTCGATTTCACTTCTATGGCCGTTAAAGCGCCGCTTGAATCTTCTATTATAAAATCTATTTCTCTTTTTGCCCTGTCCCTGTATTGATACAGCGCATACCTGTCCGCAAAATCTATTTGGGCGGCAAGCTCGTTAAAAACCAATGTTTCAATAAGTTTTCCGGATTTGTCAGAATCCAGCAAAACGTCCGATTCTTTCCAGTCAAGACTGCTTGTCATTATTCCCGTATCCGTGGAATATATTTTGTCTTTTTTGCCGACCCTGTCATAATCCGTTTTCAGCCACGGCTTGACGCTTTCAAATAAAAAAAGAGTTTTTAAAGCGTTGATATATGTGCCCAACGTAATTCTCGAAACCGCCAGATTAGAACCGATATTCGATAAATCCATGTATTTTCCCGACCAGGAATTTAAAATTGCAAACAATTCTCTTATAACATCCTGCCTTGAAATATTGGCAATATTTTTTAAATCTCTCTTAAACAGCGCTTCCCTGTAATCTTTATGCCAATCCTTTCTGTCCTGCGGATGCATCTTTACGGCTTCCGGATATCCGCCCCTGAAAGCTTGTTTGATTAAAGTTTCTTTATCAAAACCCTTTATCTGAACCGGAAAATCTTTAGCGAAGCATTTTTCTATAAAAGACGGCATTTTTCCCAGAATTTCGCCGTTCGTAAGCGGCCTCAGGCGTATATTTTTTACCCTGCCGGCCAAACTTTCTGAAACCTCGGGCAGCGAAGTAATATCCGCCGAACCGGTCAGCAAAAATTGCCCGTAACGGTTATCCTTATCGACAACTTGTTTTACGGCCGGCACTATATCCGGAGCTTTTTGAACTTCGTCTATAATCATCGCGCCTTTTGAATGTTTCACAAAAGTTATCGGGTCGTCCAGCGCAGATTTCAGCAGCCCTTTATCGTCCAATGTTCTGAATATAAAATTTTCGGGAGAGCTGTCGGCGACTTGATTTATCAAAGTCGTTTTACCGCATTGGCGGGCTCCGGACAATATAACCACCCTGCGTTTTTTCAAAGCGGTTTCAACGGATGTGCTTTGCCACCTGAGATATTCTTTCATAACAAACCTCTCTCCAGTCATATATTTTAGCGGCTATTTATATCATAATTTCGGCGTTTTGTAAAATGTTTTAGTGGCGTTTTGTATAATGCTTATCAGGCGTTTTGGCTAATTAATATGCCGCAAAATAAAAATTTGATAAAATCTTCATATAATCACAGGAACAAAAAATAATGAACTATATTTCCGAAGACACCATCGCCGCCCTTTCCACCGCCGCCGGCCAATCCGCCCTAGCCGTAATCCGCCTCTCCGGCGGGCATTCGCCCGATATTATTGAACGGATTTTCAAGCCTATGTCTCAAAGCCGTTCTGTTGTCATACCGGCGAACGCCGGTATCCATGTTAAACACGGATATATAGTTGACAACGGAAGAAAAATCGATGAGGTGCTCTGCACCTTCTTTCCCGCACCAAACACTTACACCGGCGAAAACCTGGTAGAGATTTCCTGCCACGGCAACCCCGTAATCATAAAAGAGATTTTAGACTTGCTCTGTAAACATGGCGCCCGCCTAGCGGGACCGGGGGAGTTTACGTATCGGGCATTTTTAAACGGGAAAATGGATTTGGCGGAAGCGGAAGCGGTGTGCGCTCTTATCACAAGCAAAACCGAAACAGCTGCCAAAGCCGCGCTAAATAATGTCAGCGGCGAATTCTCCTCAAAAATAAAAGGCATCAAAGATGCCCTTACAAATTTGCTGGCATATTTGGAAGCATCGCTGGATTACCCAACGGATGACATACCATTTTTGACTCAGCAGCAAAAAACCGAGCGCCTGGAAGAGCTGATTGCCGGCATCCAAAAACTAAGCGACGCATATAAAATCAGCCGAAGGCTGCGGGACGGGTTGAAAGCGGTGATAATCGGCAAACCCAACTCCGGCAAATCTTCGCTTCTAAACGCGATACTCGGCCGTAACCGCGCCATAGTCACGGAAATCGCAGGCACCACAACCGACACAATAGAAGAAGTGATAGACTGCCGCGGCATCCCCCTGACAATAATCGACACTGCCGGAATCAGAAAACACACTGAAAATTCAATAGAATTGCTGGGGCAAGAGCGCACAAAAGAAGCCGCCGCAAAAGCCGATTTGATAATCTGGGTTCTAGACGGCTCGCAACCCCCGGACAAAAATGACGAAGAAATTGCGGACTTTATCAATAAATCAAAGCTGGATATACCTATAATATATGTTGTAAACAAAATAGACCTTAAACAGCAGAGTGAAGAGTGGGGAGTGAAGAGTGAAGATAAAGACAACGGCAAGAAAAAGCCTGTCATTCCGGAAGGCAGTAATCCGGAATCTGCCGTTAGCAGTTGCCGTATCTCCACTCTTCACTCTCCACTCTTCACTCTGTCGTTAAAGTTGTCCGCCAAGACCGGCAAAGGCATCCCGGAACTTTTGGATGCCGTTGCAAAATTCGCAGGCATCTCAGATGCCCAAAACGAAATTTTAGCTGTAAATTCAAGGCATTTTACGCTTTTACAGACTTCGTCTGCCTCACTTATTAAGACAAAAGAAGCCCCTGCCGACGAAATAGCAGTACTTGAAATAAAAAGCGCGCTTCAAGCCCTAGATGAAATCCTAGGCATCAACGCGCCGGCAGATATTTTGGACACTATTTTCAGCAGTTTTTGCATAGGCAAGTAAA
>WQUP01000105.1 GCA_009782015.1 Endomicrobiia bacterium
TAGCCAACTCGCTTTCCGCAATAGAAAACGGGGCAAGGCAGGTAGAGTGCACGATCAACGGAATAGGCGAAAGAGCCGGAAACGCTTCTCTTGAAGAGATAGCCATGGCTTTAAAAGTAAGGCCTCATTATTACAATATCGGGCATTCAATTAATACGAAAGAGATATACAAGGCAAGCAAACTGGTTTCAAATCTGACCGGTATTGCCGTACAGGTAAATAAAGCTATTGTCGGCGCAAACGCTTTTGCGCACGAAGCCGGCATACACCAGGACGGAGTGCTGAAGGCGCGCGAAACTTACGAAATAATGCGCCCTTCGGATGTAGGGGTGCCTGAAAGTTCGCTTGTGCTCGGGAAACACTCGGGAAGACACGCTTTTTTTAAGCGGATTAAAGACTTGGGATATAAGCTGGAAGTCAAAACGCTTGAGCAGCTTTTTGAAAAGTTTAAGATTCTGGCCGATAAAAAGAAAGTCATTTTTGACGAAGACATCGTAGCTCTTATAGAAGAAGACACTTCGTCAGGCCATGAGATATTTTCGCTGGAATATTTGAGCGCGGTTTCAGGCACGGGAACAATACCGACGGCAACCGTAAGGCTTTCCAAAAACGAGAAAAAAGACAAGCCGGCGATTTTACAGGAAGCGGCGTGCGGCTCAGGTCCTGTTGACGCGGCATATAAAGCGATAGACAAAATCACGGGCATGGATTTGAAGCTTTCGGATTACTCTTTAAGAGCGGTTTCATCCGGCGAAGACGCGCTCGGCGAGGTTCAGATAAAAGCCGCTTATGACGGCGCAGTTTATTCCGGAAAAGGAACCTCGACCGACATTGTAGAGGCCAGCGTGAAAGCATATATGCAGGCAGTGAATAAGGCAAAGATGTTCAATAAAAAGAAAAAAGAGGGAAAATGAACAGAGCCAAAAAAGCATTTTGCGTTATCTTTGCATTTGTATTTTTTTGCCAGCCGCTGCTTGCCGTAAAAGACGACCCTATCATGATAAAAGGCATACGTCCGATGGGCATGGGCGGAGCCTTCACCGCGATAGCCGACGATGAAAACGCGGTATTTTACAATCCGGCCGGCATCAGCCAAAGAACCGGATGGATGCTGCAAATATTCAATATAAACACAGCCGTCAGCCGTGATGCCATAAGCGTGGCAAACGATTTAAACAACGTTTCCAATAATCTTACTTCAAGCGGCGGCGACGGCGCGAAAACGGACGATCTCATAAAAATAAGAGACAGCATATCGGGCAAAGATATTGATTTTATGTTCTCTGTTTTTAATCCGGCCTATATCTCGGCTCCTAAGCCTGTCGGACAAAACGGAGACACAATAAGTTTCGGCGCCGGCATTTTTAACAGCGCGTCAGCGGGAGTCATGGCCAGTATGAAAATCTCGAACTTTATGCTTGACTTTATGCAGCTGGCAACCTCCGGAGGAATGAGTTTCACAGACCAAAATTCATATCTTGACGCCATTCCTGACTCCATGTTAAACGGAACCGGAATTCTTCAACCCGGAAAAACTGCGGCTGACGTAAGAGCAGCCATTGCTGCGGGTGAAAACTGGGGGCAGATATCCGCCAATTATTTATCCCCGGACGTAAGCAGCCTGATTGACCAAATTCAAGCAATAGCTGACGATCCAAATGCGGGTGATGGCGATAAATATGCACGGATTGTAGATGCGCTTCAAAATTTCGTAAACCTCGATAAGAACAACAGAGCGGCTTGGAGTCTGGAAAATGCGCATGTCAAAGCGACGGTAAACTCTTATGCCACAGCGACGCTTGACGTTCCTTTTGCTTATCAGTTTAACTCTCTTGAAGCTTTGCATCTTCCGGGCAAACTATCGCTCGGCGTAAATCTCAAATATATACAAAGAGCGAAATTTTCGCAGACTGTGTCAATTTACAAAGACCAAATAAAGCAGCTGCTCAACGGCGACGATATTGAGTACGTCATAGATACGAAGGCCGGCGCGTCTTCAGGGCAAGGCTTCGGGCTTGATTTCGGAATGATGTATTCCTACACGCCGCGCTGGAATTTCGGTTTGCAGATCTCTGACGTATTTACGAACATAGATTACAACCGCGGTTATTCGTTAAATAAAGACATTGCTCCCGATTCCGATTTTACGCACACGGCCTACATCGCCGCGCAGTTTAACATAGGCGCATCATATATCCCCGAAACAATTTTCGGCTGGGACACAAAAAATAAACTGACGCTTGCCGCAGATATCAGGGATATTTTCGGAGCTTACGAGAATACTTTGCAGAACATGCTTCACATCGGCGCAGAATACAGGTACGGCTGCCTGGCGTTAAGAGCAGGATTAAACAAGCTGCGTCCGGCGGTCGGACTGGGTTTGGAGTTTGACGCGTTTCAGCTCTCTTACGCCTATTACGGAGACGAGTCGTATCTCGCAAGAGCGCTCGGAGATTCCGGCAAGACGGTTTATTATCACGAATTCCTGCTTGCCGTTAAAATAGGACACAACAAAGGAAGAAAAATTCCGGAAGCAAAAAACACTCAAAACGAAGAAAAAAATAATAACGGGGAAAAACAAGGAGAGAACAACAATGGGTAGCACGATTACGGAAAAAATACTGGCCGCGCATTGCGGTAAAAAAGGCGTGGAGCCCGGCGAATTCATAGAGCCTAAAGTTGACATAGTTCTTGCAAACGACGTCACGGCGCCGCTGGCGGTTAAAGAGTTCAGAAAGTCGGGCGTAAAAAAAGTTTTCGATAAAAACAAAATAGCTTTGGTGATGGACCATTTCACGCCGAACAAAGATATTTTAAGCGCGGAGCACGTAAAGTTCGTGCGCGAATTTGCAAAAGAGCAGAAGATAAAGCATTACTACGAAGGCGGAAACGTCGGCGTAGAGCACGCTCTGCTTCCTGAAAAAGGCATAGTCGTTCCGGGAGACGTGATAATAGGAGCGGACTCGCACACCTGCACTTACGGAGCGATCGGAGCGTTTTCGACCGGCGGCGGTTCTACCGACGTTGCTGCGGCGATGGCGACCGGCAAAGTTTGGTTTAAAGTTCCGCAGTCGATAAAATTCGTTTTAAAAGGCAAGCTCAATAAATGGGTTAGCGGAAAGGATATCATCCTTTACATAATCGGACTTATAGGTGTTGACGGAGCTCTTTATCAGGCTATGGAGTTTACCGGAGAAGTTTGCAAAAAACTTACAATGGCCGACAGATTTACGATAGCCAATATGGCGATTGAAGCCGGCGGAAAAAGCGGAATCTTTACGCCAGACGAAATAACCGAAAAATACGTCGCAAAAAGAGCAGAGAGGAAGTACAAGTTCTACGCAAGCGACAAAGACGCAAAGTATGTACAAACGTATGAGATAGACTGCTCAAAAATTCAGCCGCAGGTTTCTCTGCCGTTTTTGCCGTCTAACGCGAAAGCGGCAAAAGATATTAAGAGAACTTATATAGATCAGGTTGTCATAGGTTCCTGCACCAACGGCCGCATAGAAGATTTGCGCATTGCAGCGGGAATCATAAAGAAAGGCAAAAAGGTTAACCCCAATGTCAGAACGCTTATAATTCCGGCAACTCCGGAAGTTTGGATGCAGGCAGAAAAAGAAGGCCTGTTTAAAATATTTATGAACGCCGGCTGCGTTGTGAGCGCGCCAACCTGCGGGCCGTGCCTTGGCGGACACATGGGAATTTTGGCCGCCGGCGAAAAATGCGTTGCCACCACCAACAGAAACTTTGTCGGAAGAATGGGGCATGTGAAGTCGGAAGTTATTCTTTCAAATCCGGCAGTTGCGGCAGCAAGCGCGATAAAAGGGTATATAGCAACGCCCGACGAAATTTAAACAAAGAGAGTTTGAAGTTTGGAGTTTGAAGAGTGGAGTTGCAGTGTTTCGGCAAAGCCGAAACTTAATTAACAGGTTTTCGCAAGGCGAAAACAACATTCACTTCACACTCCACACTCCTCACTCCACACTTATTTAAGGGAGCACCAAATGAGCGACATGATATTGAAGGGCAAAGTTCACAAGTACGGGTCAAACGTCAACACCGACGAAATAATTCCGGCAAGATATTTAAATTCTTCAGATCCCGCTGTTTTGGCAAAATACTGCATGGAAGATATAGACAAAGATTTCGTCAAAAGAGTTGAGAAAGACGACATAATAGTAGCCGAAAACAATTTCGGCTGCGGCTCTTCAAGAGAGCATGCGCCGATAGCCATTAAAGCAGCGGGCATTTCTGCCGTAATAGCTAATTCTTTTGCAAGAATATTTTTCAGGAATGCCATCAACATCGGCCTTCCGATTCTGGAATGTCCCGAAGCCGTAAAAGCTATAAACAGCGGCGACGATCTTGAGATAAACCTGAATCAAGGCATAATAAAAAACCTGACAAAAAAAGAAGAATACAAAGCCCAGCCTTTTCCGGAGTTCATGCAGAAAATCATTAAGGCAGGCGGGCTTTTAGGGTACATAAAAAAATGAAAGAAAGTGTGGAGTTTGGAGTGTGAAGAGTGAAGTTGTCGTGTTTCGGCTTTGCCGAAACCGATTGTATGTTTTCGCAAAGCGAAAACACATTAACTCCGCACTCCTCACTCCAAACTCCACGCTATAGTTAAAAAGGGGAACAAAATGTCAAAAACGTACAAGATTGCGCAGTTGGGCGGAGACGGAACGGGTCCTGAAGTAGTGAAGGAAGGCGTAAAAGTAGTTGAAGCGGCGGCAAAGAAAAATAACTTTAAAATTGAGTGGATACCGTACGATTTGGGCGGCGCAAGATATCTGAAAACCGGCGAAGTGCTTCCCGAAAGCGTGATTGCGGAATTTAAAAAATTAGACGCAATATTTCTGGGAGCCATCGGGCACCCCGACGTAAAACCTGGGATTTTAGAAAGGGGAATACTTCTCAAGCTGCGTTTTGAGCTTGACCAGTACATAAACCTCCGTCCGGTAAAGCTTTACCCCAATGTTGAAACGCCTTTGAAAGACAAAGGGCCTAAAGACATAGATTTTGTGATAGTGCGCGAAAATACCGAGGGACTTTATGTTGGAGCGGGCGGTTTCTTAAGAAAAGATACGCCGCAGGAAGTGGCTATACAGGAATCTATAAACACCAGATTCGGCGTCGAAAGATGTGTTAGGTATTCTTTTGAGCTTACGAAAAATAGAAATAAAAATAACAAACTCACGCTCGGCGGAAAAACAAACGTTTTAACGTACGCTTCGGATATATGGCAAAGAACTTTTAACGATGTTGCCAAAGAATATCCGATGATAAAAGGCGACTATGTAAAC
>WQUP01000106.1 GCA_009782015.1 Endomicrobiia bacterium
ATATTGCAATTTAAAACAACCCGCTCTCCTCCATAGTCGCCTGGCCGGTAGCGGAACCTGTAAGAGAAACCGTAATGCCGGCGTTTCCGGAAGCCGTGGCAGAAGCGGTAAAACCCGAGGCGTCCGCCCCCGTGATTTTGAAAGCGGTAAAGTATTTGCCCGTTCTTGCGTCAACGTCAAGATTCGAATCATATCCGCCGGAAACATCTGCCGGACCATAGAAAGCAACGGACTCGGCAAAATAAATCTTTTGCGCAGTCTGAATGGAACCCATAAGCGTTTTGCCTTCGGAAGCTATAGCCCTTCTTACGTATCCTCTGTAAATTGGCACCGCTACTATTGCCAAAATGCCTACAATAACAATAACAATAACAAGCTCAACTAACGTAAAACCTTTTGACTTTTTCATTTTTTTCGGCTTTCGCATCCGCATCGAATTCATGATTCACCTCCTTAGTCGCATATTTTTCAGTATTGCGGTAAAAAACTCATTGCTTTTGCAAGTATTTTTATTTTACCGCCAAATTTTGTATCATAAACGGCGATATGAAAAAGAACTTGAATCTGTTTCTGCATAAAATAATAACACTTGCGCAAGACAATGTCAAAAAAAATAAATGCGGCCCGTTTGCCGCAGCCGTCGTAAAAAACGGCAAGATCGTCTCTTATGCATGCAATGTCGTGACTAAAAAGAACGATCCCACTGCTCACGCCGAAACGGAAGCTATAAGAAAAGCCGCAAAGAAGCTTCAAAGCCACGACTTGTCCGGATGCGAAATGTACGCCTCGTGCGAGCCCTGCCCCATGTGTCTTGGCGCAATCTACTGGGCTAACATAAAAAAAATATACTATTGCGCCGGCCAAAACACCGCTACAAAATACGGATTTAAAGACGCACTGATTTTAAAAGAACTCAAAAAAACCGCAAACAAAAGAAGAATAAAGCAAATCTTTGTGCCTGCTGCCGAATCCGAGCTGCCTTTCAAAGAATGGCGCTCCGCGTCCGGCAAAAAGAAATATTAAATTTTCACAAGTTTCGTTTTTACCCCGCCGGCCTTTGCCAGTTTTGAAGCCACGGCTTTAATTTCTTTTGCCGGAGCTGAAAGCTCAAGTATGATAAGCCCTCTGTCATTACAGCCGTCGCCGTGAAGCCCGATTCTGGTTTTTATGAAGCAGCCGCTTTCGGTAAGTATTTTTTGCACTTTCAGCGCGGAATTCTTTCTTTTTTCCAAAGACAAAATCAAAATGTCCGACATGTTGCCCCCTTTTTTTAACGGCAGAGTGAAGAGTGAGGAGTGGAGAGTGAAGATACGGCTTTACATATAAGAGACAATTGTCGTTGTCGTATCTTCACTCCTCACTCTCCACTCTTCACTCTGCCTTTATCAGTTCGCTCACCGTGACAATATCGTAGCCTTTTTCTCTTATTTCATCTATGAATTTTCCCAGAAACTCCGGTACCCTGGGGTTGCCATTCAAATCGTGCATCAAAAATATTGAACCGTTCTTTAGCGCGCCGAGATACTTTTGATGCATCTCTTCGGCCGTAGGCTTTTTCTCCCAGTCGCAGCCGAAAGTCCAGTTTATGACTTTATACCCGCGCTTTTTGGCAACGGCAATCGCCTCTTTTTTTGAGTAACCGTAAGGATAACGCATTATTACCGGCGTAGTGACAGTAGCTTTCTTTATGGCGGCTTCGCCTTTTGCTATTTCGCTTTCCATCTTCGCTTCTTTGTCCGCTCCTTTGTATGCAAAAAAGCTGACGTGTCCGTAAGTATGATTGCCTATCTCATGACCGGCAGCGGCGACTTCTTTTGCCAGTTCCGGATGTTTAACTACTGAAACTCCGAGCATAAAAAAAGTCGCTTTAACGTTTTTTTCTTTCAGTATCTCGAGTATGCGTTCCGTGTTGGCGCCGGGGCCGTCGTCAAAAGTCAGCGCGACTTTTTTTTGGTCGGACGGACCGTCAGAATAAAATATTTTTCCGTTTTCTGCAAAGGCGGAAGAAACGGCAAAGAAAAGCAGAGCTGCAAAAATGAACATCCGCAAAGCAAGATGTGCAGCAGCAATTGTCATTCTGCGCGTAGTCGCAGAATCTATGAATTTATAGACCCTGCGACTACGCGCAGGGTGACAACTAAGCCGTTCTCCGCAGCAAGCTGCATGGCATGTATAAATAATCAAAATATGCCTCATTTTTCAATCCTTTTTAATGCGTTATAACCCGATATGAAGATAATACAAAATAAACACATATTGAGCAATGCAAGCAAAAGGCCGTACTCTAAAAAAGCAGCGCGGGAATAGCCGGTCGAATAAAAAAGTCTCACCGGCTGCATCACTATTATGATGTTTGCTATTATCATGAAAAACGAAAAAAGCATAAAAACAAGGCCGCCGAGCGAAGATTCTATCTGCGGGATGCTTGTATAGTTGAATTTCGGTAAGATTGTTCCGACAGAGACGGCAGAACAGCCGATAACAAGCGACATAAAAGCCGTTGCGGCAAGAGTAACCGCAAAAACCGGCTTAGATATACCCATCATATAATTCGTGGCAAACATCAGTATCATGGCAGTCACAAACACAGGCACGGTGCCGAAAATGACCTTTTCGACAAAAAGCTTAAACCTGCTTACAGGGCTAGTCAGAAGAAACCAAAAACTTTCGCCTTCAAGGCTTATAAGCGGAAACGAAAGCCTCAGCGCGACCGCCGTTGACACAAACCAGACAAGCGCGCAGTTTACCAGCGACATCGTATTGTGCATTTTGAGCGTCTCAAACGAAAGTTTGTACATGCTGAACAGATAAACCAATATTATCGACGCAAGAATCAAAATCTGGGACCACTGGTTAGAATCCCTGAAAAATACTTTGATGTCTTTTTGAAATATCGCGTAAAGCGGAAGGCGTTTTTTAAACGACTGTTTCTTTATATTTGCAGCGGCAAAAGCCTGCCCTTCGTTTAAACCGTCGGCAAAGTACTTCTTTGCGAGCATTTTTACGATAATCCACACAACTGCGGCGCATATTAAAAGCATTGCAAAATGAATTATTACCCGCGACGGCTCTCTTGACAAAAGCCCGATTACTGCCGAAGCGTACCACCATGACGGCAGAAACTTTGCCGTCGGGGCGTCAAGATAACCGAGATACTGCGACAACATTTGAAAACCTTCGGAGCTTATAAACTTTTCCGGCTGGGCAAGCCTGAGAGCAACCAAAAGGGCGGTAAAGAAAACGGCTCCGGTTATAAATATCATGTTTCTTATCTTTGCCGCGGGAAAAAATTTCATGACGATCACGGCAAAACCGGTTCCCGCAAAGCCTGCTGACGCCAGAAAAGGAATTGCAAAAATTATCGACAAAACGCAAAACCAGACGCTCTCCCCTTTTACGACGGCCAAAGCCGCAAGAAAAGGGATCAAAACCGCAAAAACCATCCATGAAGCGTAAAATGCGGCGTTTAAGGCTTTGTAAGAAAATATCGCATTCACTTTTATCGGCACGGAGAGAAGCCATTTGATATCTTTGCCGAAATAAATGCTCGAAAAAGAAACGATGACCGAAGAAAGCGCGGTCATCATAAAAGCCGTCAAAAATATGAGCGCCAAAAGTTTGTTTACGATCAGCGGGCCTGCCAAAGCCACTGAGTTGACGTATCTTAAAAACCCGTACGACGCGCCGAAAATCGCCGCAACAAGAAATATGCCTATAAAAATAAAAAAAGCGGCCTTCAAATCGTCCGCGATTTTTAAAGACGAAACTTTATTTTTAAAAGATAGAAATGAGATTTTAAGGAGATATTTCATTGCGCTCCTAACGTAAAGAGTGGGGAGTGAAGAGTGAGGAGTGAAGATACGACAACGACAATTGTCTTTTATATGCAAAGCCGTATCTTCACTCTCCACTCCTCACTCTTCACTCTGCCTTTGTGCCGTAAGCTTCAAATATACAGACTCAAGGTCCGCTTCTGCTGACGTTAACTTTTGGAGGTTTTCAAACGTGTCGAGAGCCAGAATTTTGCCGCCGTTGATTATGCATATTCTTCCGGCAAGCTTTTGAGCTACCTCAAGCACGTGGGTGCACATAAAAATAGTCGTGCCTTCTTTTGACAGTTTGGCAAATATATCCTTTACGAGCCTCGCGCTTTTTGGGTCAAGCCCGACAAGCGGCTCGTCAAGAAACATGATTTCTGGTTTGTGCAGCAGGACGCCGGAGATAACGAGTTTCTGTTTCATGCCGTGCGAGAAGGAATCTATTATTTCGCCGGAACGGTCATCCAGTTCAAACATCCCGAGAAGCTCGGGTATTTTTTTCTTCTGCTCGGAAAGATCCACGCCGTATATGTCGCCTATCATGCGCATATATTCAAACGCGGTGAGATACGGATAGACATAAGGCTGATCCGGCACAAAACCTATTCTTTTTTTTATGCCGTCCATCTCTTTTGCGACGTCCATGCCGAGCACGCTAGCCTTGCCGGAAGTCGGCTTTAAAAGGCCTGTCAAAACTTTTACGGTAGTCGTTTTCCCGGCGCCGTTGGGCCCGAGAAAAGCAAATATCTCGCCTTTTTTCACGTCAAAAGTTATATCTCTCACGGCCTCAAAATCGCCGTATTTTTTTACAAAGCTTTTTACTTCTATTGCGTTCATTTTACAATCCTTTGTGCTGTCATTCTGAGGCAGTGAAACTGACGAAGAATCTAGACCTCTCGATCCTTCGTCACTCCGTTCCTCAGGATGACAACAGGAGGCTTATTTCGACCAAGTCATTATTCCCGAAAGCAAAGTCAAAACCCCGGCGTTTACTATCTGCATCCAAAAGTTGTCGCTTATTTTCCACGGAATCGCTTCGACGATGGTCGCAACAAAAGCGCCGGCAAGCGCAAACTTCCAGTTGAACAAAAACAGCCCTGCTACAAAGCAGGCTATAAAACAGGCTATGCTGCCTTCGACGCTTTTTCCGGCAAAAGATTTATGTCTGCCGATACTTTTGCCGGCCAAAGCCGCTGCGGAATCGCCGAAAGCCAGATACAAAAAGCTGGCCATGACCATATACTTGTTCGGAAAAAGCAGTATTGCTATGAGAGCCCCCGAGAGAGTGAATATAAGCCCGCTGATTTTTTCCGCTTCTTCCGGCCTGTAAAAGCCTTTAAAATTGTTGCAGAAAAAAGCGTTACATGCCGGAACTTTAAATCTTAAAATCTCGAGCAAAGCCACGATAAATATTGCTATCGCAAGCCCCCATATTACAACCGGCTTGGACAGGTACCAGTAGCCGAAAACGTAAATCAGCGATACCATGT
>WQUP01000107.1 GCA_009782015.1 Endomicrobiia bacterium
ACAAAGCATTTTTTACGGAATCAGCGGTCTTGACGACGCGGTCCTTGTGGCCAAAAATCAGGCGTATCTCGGAGATCCCTACAACATAATAGGCGCGTTTTTCAGGAGCGTATTTTTTTCCGATACAGATTATTTTTACAGGCCGCTGCTGACGGTAAGCTGGATAGCGGATACGCTTATAAGCGGCGGAAAGTTTTGGATGTATCACCTTTCAAACGTTTTATACCACTTTATTGCGGTATGCATACTGTTTAATCTTTTGAAAAATCTCGGATTTGAGCGAAACAGGGCGTTTTTGTTTTCAACGTTTTTTGCCGTCTCTCCGGCGCTCAGCCAGGCGGTAGCGTGGATACCCGGCAGAAACGACGCGCTGCTTTCGATATTTGTATTTTCATCGTTTTTATACGCGGTAAAGTTCAATAATGCCGGCAAAGCCGGGCATCTTGCGCTTGCCGCGGCGTTTTTTATGGCGTCTCTGCTGACAAAAGAAACCGCCGTTTTTGCGGTTTTCATTTTCGTTCTTTACCTGTATCTCAATAAGACGGAACAATATAAATTAAAAATTTCCGTTTTAACGGCTTCGTTTTTTGCTTGCATATTCGTCTGGTATAAACTCAGGAGCGCCTACTCCAGCGAAATAGACGTTTTGAAGGCGGCTTCGATGATAAAAGCAGGGGCGGCAAAATTTGTTCCGGCAACTCTCCAGTATTTAGGGAAAGTTTTTTATCCGGTGAATTTAAAAGTTATGCCGCTGAGCTCGTCTTTTGACATATTGCTTGGAATGCTTGTCGCCGCGCTTGTTGCTTTTCTTCTTTACGCGTCTTATAAATCAGGCGGAAAAATTAACAAAAAGAATGTATTTTTCGGGGCCGTGGTATTTCTCTTGTTTTTGTCTCCGACGTATTTTCAGGGTAATGTTTTTATTTTTGAACACAGGCTTTATCTGCCTCTTCTCGGCATAATTCTGATTTTAAACGAAGTAAGTCTTCCCGGAATTGAATCGAAATATGTGCGCATTTTTTTAGCTGCATACTTCGTTTTCTTCGCTTCAACAGCTTTTATAAACATCCAGAAATTTCGTAACGATTCAATTTTTGCCTCGGCTGCAAACTATGAAACGAATAACAGGCAGATCCCCTATTTCAATTTTGTGGCTTATCAGAATAAGGAATTGCTTGAAATAGGCGAATACTATGTGAAGAAAGATTTTGCTGACGCTTCGCTGAGCATACAGCTGAAGATGCCGTACAACGCTCTGTACTCGGCGTATTTTGAATGGCAAAGGGGAAATTTCGGTGCGGCGAAAAGGCTCTTGGCAACGGCTTTGTCGAAAAAAGAAAATATGCATGAAGCCTATGGCATGCTGGCGGATATATATTTAAAGGAAAACAATCCGGAACTTGCCGTATACAATATAAAGAAGGCATTTAGGCTACAGCCAGACAACAATGAATATTATAGGTATTTGAAGGTTTGTTTTGATGCACAAAACACTAAAAGGTAATAAAATACAATCTTAAACACCATATTCCAATCTTAAAACATTCTAAAACATACTAAACAACTCTAAAACATAAATCATAATATTAATAGCTTTTAAATAATATTAAATAACCCCTATTGACAAAACTTAATAAAATATGTACCATTTGAGCAGTTAAAACAAATAAACAGAAAAGAAAGATAAAAAATGGAAAATAAAAATACAGCTTCAAACAAGCAAATAATGGACATCAAAGAGCTCTCCGAATACCTGGGCATCGGAAAGTCAAAAATATACAGCCTGATAAGAATGAAAAAAATACCGGCGTCAAAAATAGGCCGGCAGTACAGGTTCTCAAAAGATATTGTTGACAGCTGGCTCAAAGACAAGATAATTACCAGAAAAGAAGAGCCAGGCCAAAACGAAAAAGAAAATAATCCGGCGCCGGCAGGCGGCGGCAAATAAAAAAGCAGCACTATTACACAGGAGGTGTACAATGGCAGAAAAAGTACAGAAAGTAGGCGTAAAAAGAGAGAAAGGGTATCTTTATTTCATCGACAAGCAGGGCGATGTCTCGAGAGCTTTGATGGCGAGAGGCGGAAAGAAAGGCGGAAAAGCCGTAAAAGTCGCGAAAGTAGGGCTTAAGAAAGCCAGCGGTTATTTGTATTTCATTGACAAAGCCGGCGACATTTCAAGAGCCGTAATGAGCAGAGGCGGAAAGAAGAAAGCGAAAAAAGCCGCTCCTAAGAAAAAAGCAGCAAAGAAAGCAAAAAAGAAATAAGCTTAAGTAATTTTGAAGCCCCGCCGCCGATGCGGCGGGGCTTTTTTCTTTTTGGGGAGCGCTGCGCCCATAACATCGGAAGTTTGGAGGGCTTGAAAGTTTAGAAGTTTGGAAACTGCCTGCCGTAAATTCCCCTTTTTTTAAAGGGGTGGACGGGGACAGTGTCACCGGACGGGGTATGGGCATTGTAGTATCTTCACTCTTCACTCTCCACTCTTCACTCTGCCGTTTGTTTTTTATATAATCTTGCCATGTTCAAAATATTGAAAGAAGACGTCTCAAATATTTTCCATAAAGATCCTGCTGCGCGTTCGTGGCCGGAGGTTCTTTTGTGCTATCCAGGGCTTCATGCAATAATCATGCACAGGTTTGCGCATTGGCTTTGGAAATATAAATTTTATTTTATAGCGAGATTTATTTCGCACGTTGCAAGGTTTATGACAGGCATAGAAATACATCCCGGAGCGACACTGGGCAGGCGCGTTTTTATAGATCACGGCATGGGCGTAGTGATAGGAGAAACAGCCGAAGTCGGAAACGACGTGCTGATTTATAAAGGCGTGCTTTTGGGCGGCACTGCTCTTGAAAAAAAGAAAAGGCATCCTACCGTGGGAAATAACGTTGTGCTCGGCTCAAACGCCATAGTGCTCGGCGCGATTACCATAGGCGACAACGCGCGCATAGGAGCCGCTTCAGTGGTCACTCACGATGTGCCTTCAAATGCCACGGCAGTAGGCGTGCCTGCGCGCATAAGCTTGGGCTACAGCGCGGAAGATGTTGACAGGCTTGAACACTCTAAGCTTCCTGACCCAATTGCCGACGCTATGAAATTTGTTCTTGAAGAACAGCAAAAACTTGAAACCAAGATAAAAACAGTCATAGAAGAATGCCAGACACGGCACAAAAAGCAGAGTGAAGATTGAAGAGTGTAGAGTGAAGATACGGCATAAAGTCGTTGCCTTTGCTGTTATACTGGCGAAAGCCGGTACCTATGTTTTTCGTTAAAAGACGTAAGGAATAAAATATTATTTTTAATAAGAATAGATTCCGATTTTCATCGAATGACAAAGAAAAAGTCTTTGCCGTATCTTCACTCCTCACTCTCCACTCTTCACTCTTTCTTTGGAGGTTGTAATGAATCTTTCCAAATTCACCGTCAAATCCCAGGAAGCTCTTGCCGACGCGCAAAATATCGCGCAGGATTACGGTAATCAGGAGATAACTCCGGAACATCTCTTGTACGCCCTAGTCAAGCAGGACGGCGGTACGGTAAAAGCCGTGATATTTAAATATGCCGCTGCCGGCCAGGAAGATTTGCTTCTTGCGAATATCGCCAAAGATCTGCTTGCCGAAATAGAAAAAAGACCGAAGGTCTCCGGCGGAAATGTATTTCTTTCCCAGGCTTTAAATAAAATACTCAACAACTCGGAGCGCGCCGCAAAAGACCTTAAAGACGACTTTGTTTCCACTGAACATATTTTGATAGCTATTGCCGATGAAACAGGCGAAGCCTGTTCAAAAATACTGAAAAAATACGGGCTTACAAAAGACGTTATACTCAAAACTCTCGTAAGCATAAGGGGAGACCAAAGAGTGACGGATCAAAGCCCGGAAGACAAATATCAGGCGCTTGAAAAATACGGAAGAGATCTGACAGATCTTGCAAAACGCGGCAAGCTTGATCCCGTAATAGGCAGGGACGAAGAGATACGCCGCTGCGTGCAGGTTTTGTCGCGCAGAACTAAAAATAATCCCGTGATTATCGGCGAGCCCGGAGTAGGAAAAACAGCGATAGTCGAAGGCCTTGCGCAGCGCATAGTTTCCGGCGATATTCCCGAAAGCCTTAAAGATAAACGCGTGATAGCTCTTGACCTTGGCGCGCTGATAGCCGGCGCAAAGTACAGAGGCGAGTTTGAAGACAGGCTCAAAGCCGTTCTAAAAGAAATCCAGAATGCGCAAGGACGGATAATACTTTTTATAGACGAACTGCACACAATCGTCGGCGCGGGCTCGGCTGAAGGCGCAGTTGACGCGGCAAACATGCTTAAGCCCATGCTTGCAAGAGGCGAACTGAAACTCGTCGGAGCTACCACGCTTGACGAATACAGAAAACACATTGAAAAAGACGCGGCGCTTGAACGCCGTTTCCAGCCGGTGTATGCCGGCGAGCCTTCCGTTGAAGACACCATTGCGATACTTCGCGGAATAAAAGAAAGGTACGAAGTTCACCACGGCGTAAAGATAAAAGATTCCGCTCTTGTCGCTGCCGCGACGCTGAGCGCAAGATACATAACAGACAGGTATCTGCCCGATAAAGCCATAGATCTTGTGGACGAATCGGCAAGCAGGCTGAGGATAGAAATAGATTCCATGCCTACGGAGCTTGACGCTGTCGAGCGCAGGCTCAGGCAGCTTGAAATAGAAAAGCAGGCGGTAAAAAAAGAGACCGACGCCGCTTCTAAAGAGCGCTTTGCAAATATGGAAAAAGAAATAGCAAAGCTCAAAGACGAGTCGGCCGCAATGAAAGCGCACTGGGAAAAGGAAAAATCTTCTATTTCGGCAATCAGAAAACTAAAAGCAGATCTTGAAGACATGAAAACCGAAGAACAGCGTCTTGAGAGGGGCGGAGATTTGAACGCCGTGGCGGAAATACGCTACGGAAAAATACCGCAGGCTCAGAAGCAGCTTGAAGAAGAAAATAAAAAGCTGTCCAAACTCCAGAAAGAACAAAAGATGCTCAAAGAAGAAGTCGACGAGGAAGATATAGCCGAAGTCGTAAGCAAGTGGACGGGAATTCCGGTCACCCGCATGATGGAAGGCGAGATGCAGAAGCTTCTTAAGCTTGAGGATAAACTTCACGAGCGCGTTGTGGGGCAGGACGAAGCGATTGTCGCCATAGCCAATGCGGTGAGACGGTCGCGCTCCGGTCTTGCTGATCCCAACAAACCGATAGGGACGTTTTTATTTCTTGGCCCCACCGGAGTGGGCAAAACCGAG
>WQUP01000108.1 GCA_009782015.1 Endomicrobiia bacterium
AGAGCTGTCATACGATCTCACGGCGTCAAAAGAAGGGTATCTGTCAGACACCGTCAATATAAGAAGTCTGGACAGCGATCAGACGCTGAATTTCAAGCTGCAGCCCGACGACGGTTCCGGCCAGACTTACGCGCAGCCGGAGAGTTCGTCCGGCTCCGATATACAGGCCGCTCTCAAAGAAAATACGGCGCAAGCCGATAAAGAAACAAAAGCCGCCGAAGAAAAACAGCGGAAAGTAAAAGAGAGGGAAGAAGCCGCTGTAAGAAAAGCGCAGGAAAAAGAAGAAGCCGCGGCGAAAAAAGCGCAGGAAAAAGAAGCTGCTGCCGCAGCGGAAAGAGAAAAAGAGATAGCGGCCGCAAGGGAAAAGGAAGCTGCGGCCGAGAGAAAAGCGCAGGAAGAAGCCGCCGTGAAGGAAAAACCCAGAAGAGTAAGAGGTTTGAGGACAGTCAAAAAGACAGATGAAGAGAAACAGCCTGCGCAAACCGCGTCCGCGCAGCAGCCTTCTTCTTCGGACTCTCTGATTACGCCGTCGGAAAAAACGCCTCAAGTTAAGAAAGAAAAAGAGGTTGCGGCGCCGCAATCTAAAGAAAAAAAGATAAAGATAAAAGGCAGGGTGGGGACAAAAACCGAGAATATGCAGGGTATAGAACTTACCCTTCAACCCGGCGGATATAAAACGTCATCGGACGAAAAAGGCAGATACTCGTTTGATGTGCCCGCGCCGTCCGGCAAATACGTTTTAACTCCGGCGGCCGCAGATTTCTATTTTGATCCGGAGTCGGCTGACATAAGCGGAGCAGCGTCGGCGGTCACTCAGGATTTTTCTCCGTATGTGCAGCTTGAAGGAACAGTTTACGCCGAGAAAAAGCCGGTAGGAGGCGCTTCGATACAGATAGGCGGAGTTCAGACGGCAGTAACGGACGAGCTCGGAAGATTCAAAACCGAAAAAATAGAGTACGGCTCTCCTGCAAGCGTGACGGTCGCCAAGCAGGGATATATTTTTTATCCGGTATCGTTTGAATACGCAAAACTTGACAAGAACTATCAAAATCTCAATTTTATAACGGCTTATTCCGTCTCCGGAAAAATTACGGCGCAGGGCTCGGGCTTCGGGCTCAGCAACGTCACAGTGGCCGTGTCCGGCGCATCCGAAACGTCCGTTATGGCCGATTACGGCGGAAACTTCGTCATCCCCGGCCTTGAAAGCGGAGGAACGTTTACCATAACCCCGAAAGCCGGCGGATTTTCCTTTACTCCGGCGTCGCGCGACGTTGCAAATTTAAACGGAAACGTCATCGGGCAGAATTTTACCGCCGTCAAACGGACTTTTACAATCAAAGGAAATGTGAACGTCGCCGGAAAACCCATAAAAAACGCGATTGTAAGCATAACCAAAAGAGCGCTGAAATATTTTACGGACGATAACGGAAACTTTGAAATGGCAGGCCTTGATTACGGCGGGCCTTACACCGTGAGCGTTGAAAGCAGGGAACATGCGTTCTCGCCGATTGTGATAAACGTGCTCAGCGAGGATATGGAAATCGAGTTCTCCACCGACATATCGCTCGGCGGAACCGTCGTTTCCGGCGGCAAACCCGTTGCCGGCGTGACTGTGGACGTAAACGGCAAAAAAACGAAAACGGACGAAAACGGAAAATTTGTTATGACGGGGCTCAGATACGAAGGGGATTATCTCTTATCGCTGTCGGGTCCGGGCATGATGTTTAGTCCGCTCAAAAGAGAGTACAATCAAGTCAGACAGAGCATGCTGAACGAAGTTTTCGAGGCTTCGCTCCTGATAGGCGGCACGGTGAGCGCTGCCGACGGCAGGCCGGTCGGAGGAGTCGAATTTACGGTCAGCGGGGACACAGCGGCTTATAAATCCGACGACAACGGATTTTATATCATACAAAACCTTAAAGCCGGAAGAGATTACACCGTAACGCCGGCAAGCCAGGATTTCACTTTTTCTCCGCCGAAAAGACAGTATAAAAATATTTCGGCCGGAAGCTTGTCGGATAACTTTAAAGCCGTAAAAAAAAAATTTCTGACGCAGGATCAATAAGTTCGGGAGCCGAAAGTTCGGGAACCGAATCCGGTTACTCCGTAAAGGGAACGGTTTCGGCGGAAGGGCGCTTTTTGAGGCGGGTTCCGGTGATAATAGAAAGCCCGTCGTCTAAAGTGAAAGTTATTACCGACGATAAAGGCAATTTCTTTGCGGACAATCTCGCGGCAGGTAAAAAATATACGCTTATCGTGCAAAGCAAGCTTCACAAATTCGCAGTTCCTGCCGGAGTTATAGACTCTCTTTCCGGAAACGCCGAAATTTTCCTTAAAGCCGGAAAGCGCGCAGCCGTGCCGAACATGACGGCCAGACCTTTCGCGCAGCAGCCGGTCAAATCCGTAAAACCCGCAAGCTGTATTGTCAGCGGCCGGGTGACGGCCGGCGGAAAGGCTCTGCAAAACGTTTCCGTAAACAGCAAATCCGGCGCCGCCGCCGCGACAAACGAAAACGGCGAGTACTCTGTTTCCGTGATGAAAGGGGACGACATTACCTTAGAACCCGCTTTGGCCGGATACGCGTTTACTCCGGAAACCGCGGTCATTCAAAACGTAAACGGCGATAAAACGGACGTGAATTTTCAGGCCGAGGCAAAAGTTCATACGCTCAGCGGATATGCAGTCGATAAAGATCACAAAGGCGTCAAAGGCGTTTCCCTGAAAGCGCACGGCTTGGCCGGAGATTTCTCAACAAATGCCAAAGGCTTTTACAAAATACCCGGCATGCCGCACAAAGGTAAAATCACGGTGGTTCCGGAATCCGCAAAATATAATTTCTATCCGGAAAGAATGGAGATATCGCTTGAAGACGAACTCGTGGCAAACGATATTTACGCTTATCCGAAAAATATCAGAAAAGCCGAATTTTTTGTTTACGGCGGCGTAAACTACGACGTATATCCGGAAATAAATCCCGTAAGCATAGTTTTGCTTTCTCCGCAGGGCGGCAGAGTTTCGATGCGGATAACCGACGAGCGCGGCAGCGTCATAAAAGAAGTTGAAACCGACATCTCCCCAAATACCGCCGCCGTCGCGCAATGGGACGGAGATACGTCCTCTTCGGAAAGCGCGCCCGCCGGCAGATACGCAGTGAGCGTAAGCGGAGCCGGATTTAACGGAGAAATCCAGGAATTCAACATACAGAGATGAGTGCGATGCGGTCGCTTTCCCGTTTGTCATTGCGGCCTCCGAGCCGCAATCTAATATTGACGGCGGGGTTGCGGCATCCCGTATTTCGACCCCCGATTAAGACACTCGAGGGCAGGCTCTTACGGGACAAGCTCCGGCCGCAATAACAATATATAAAATGAAATCTCAAACACTTAGAGTCAAACTCAAAAACAATCCGTACGACATACTTTTATCCGCCGATACGGCGGAGTTTGTTTCGCGCCTGAAAAAAATTGCTGACGTCCGCGCGCCTTTGTTTGTGATTACAGATTCCAACGTAGCCAAGCTTCACCTGGATTCTTTTTTAAACGCTCTCAAAAAAGCGGGCTTTGCCTGCAGAGTTGCCGTAATAAAAGCCGGCGAAACCGGCAAGAGTCTGCAGACTCTATGCCGTTTATACGATAAAGCTCTTGACCAAGGCATGGACAGAAAAAGCTGCGCAGTCGCGTTCGGCGGCGGAGTTGTCGGGGACGCGGCGGGATTTTTCGCTTCAACGTACATGCGCGGCATACGTTATGTGCAGGTTCCCACAACGCTTCTTGCGATGACAGATTCTTCGGTCGGCGGAAAAACCGCGGTAAATACTTCCGGCGGAAAAAATATAGCCGGCGCTTTCTGCCAGCCTTCGCTTGTCTGGATAAATCCGGACTATCTTGCCACGCTTCCTGAAAGGCAGATAAAAAACGGTTTGGCAGAGGTGGTAAAATACGCGTTCACCTTTGACGCAAAATTCCACGATTATATTTCCGACATGTTTGAAAGCGGCATAATTTCGTCGGAAGATTTCGAATATATGATACTCAAAAGCTGCGGCTATAAAGCCTCGGTCGTTGAGAAAGACGAAAAAGAGACCAAAGGCCTCAGGGAAGTTTTAAATTTCGGGCACACTTTGGCGCACGCTATTGAAACTTATACGGAATATAAAAAATTTCTGCACGGCGAAGCCGTGGCCGCCGGAATGCTTTTTGCGGCGCAACTTTCCGCGCGCGTAAAAATGTGCGGCATGGATACGTACTTTGAAGTAAAAAATCTTCTTGAAAGCGCAGGGCTGCTTTTGAAACTCGGAACGCTAAACGCCGATAAACTTCTGGCTCTTATGAAGAAAGATAAAAAATCAGTCGGCGGAGATATAAGATTCGTGCTTCTTAAAAACGTAGGCAAAGCAATAACCGGCGTACGTGTGCCGGACAAAATCGTGAGAGAGACTCTCATAAAATTTCTTAATTCTTAGGCTTGTCATCCTGAGGCGAGGACTTTGTCCTCAACGAAGGATCTAGAGCTCTAGACTCTTCGGCGGCGCTGCCGCCTCAGAGTGACAACAAGGAACAAAAATGAAAAAAATTCTTGTAATCAACGGCCCCAACATCAACATGCTTGGCATAAGAGAGCCCGGCGTTTACGGAAGCGTGACGCTTGCCGACATTGAAAAGGAGCTCAGCTCCCTTGCTAAAGAGCTGAAGATTGAGATCGAGTTTTTCCAGTCGAACCACGAAGGCGAAATAGTCGAAAAAATACAGCAGTCTCTAAAAAAAGTTGACGGCATAATAATCAATCCCGCGGCTTTCACCCACACTTCGGTCGCCATAAGGGACGCTCTTGCCGCCGTAAACATTCCCGCAATTGAAGTTCACATATCAAACGTCTATTCAAGAGAAGAGTTCAGGCACAAATCTTTTACCGCCGGCGTCTGCATAGGCCAAATCGCCGGCCTAGGCATCGACGGCTACCTTTTCGCCTTAAAAAAACTGTCAGCTCTGCTGTCAGCAGCAAAGCTGTCATCAACCCACTGAAAAAGCAAAGCTTTTGACCGGACTTTCCCGCTTAGGTTCACCTAAATGATATAGTTGTTGCAGTATGTCGTGGCAGTTTAGTTGTTGAAGTTGCCGCATTATGCGCGTCTATGAGCGTGGGGTTTTTGCGGATTACTCAAATCCGGTTGTTTGAGCAAAATACCTTTAAATCTTTTATCTCATTTTGCGAGTTCCGGATTTGCCGCAAAAACCATAGCGAATGCGCATCTAGCGGC
>WQUP01000109.1 GCA_009782015.1 Endomicrobiia bacterium
CGTCTTCAACTTTAAAATCCCCGACTTCATCGTCATTTTCAGGTGAGTATATTTCTTTACCTACAATAAAATGATGCAAATGCGCATTATCCCAAAAGAATAATATTTGGATAATCGTATGTAAATCTTCAAGCGTTGTATCAAGGTCAACCTGAACTCTGCGCCAAAGCGGATACGGCGCACCCGCCAATTCTATTTTTAAAACCGCTGCTTCTTTGGACATCGGCTGTCTCCTTGTATAAATTTATTTTATTAATATGTTTCATCCGGCGGCTTTATGCTGAAAACATTACATTTATTCGGCCGACTTTATATATATATTTTACACTTTTACGGCTGACTTTTTGTAATATCTCAAATATTTATTTTTGGAGAAGGTTAAAAAAGCCAAATCTAAAATTTTATATTATTTTTCAAAAATGATTCATTTTACATATATTTTATTATGCCTATGTCTTCACTGCCATTCCCTGTATAGCGTATGAAACAGCAAATACGCTATACAGGGAGTTTTATGAGTGGTCCTTAATGCCGTATTTTTTTGCAAGTTCTTTGGCTTTTTCTTCGCCTGTTTTTGTTATTGAAATAGATTTGTGTCTTTTGTTATTGTTAATGTAACCTTTTTCCGTAAGCACATCCAAAATTTCAAAGCGATAAGTTTTCCAATTTGCCAGATATTTGCCAACCTGTTCAATCCCTTCTTCCCACGCCGTCAAATACAAAAGCAGCAATGTTAGGGCGTGTTCACACTATTACGCGCATGCGCTGCTAAGATTTTTGAGGAAATTTTGGTTTTTTTGCGACAAAGATACCGGACGTATCTGCGAAGCAAAAAAAGCTAAATTTACCAAAAAGCTGCCGCAGCCCCTTCGGGGTTTGGTCAAAACAATCCCAACTGCGGCGTTGCGGCTCCTATCAATAGCCCCACTATTGCTTCGTCGCCGCGCCTTGCATTTGGGCTTGTTTTGGCCAAACGCATGCGCGTAATAGTGTGAACACGCCCTAATTCTTCCGTTGTTTCTTCTTTTGTCATGGCTTCAACCCTGCCTTTTTTGTTATAAATCCTTCTTAATATTTTATAGATATATATTTGTCAAAAAGCGGGCTTTTTTTGACAACGAATTCTTTAAATATGTCTTTGCTTTCATATTCCACGAATCCAAAATATTCTAAAAACTTTTCAAAAAACCTGCGTTGATAGCAATCATACGTATAATCCGGCAAATCTTCTGCACATTGCCGCGGGAACATTTTGTCCAATTTATCTTTAAAGAACGCTTCCGTATATTTTTGAGCGTAAAAACTCGTTTTTCTAAATTCTCCGCCATATTTGCCGAATAAATACAATGAATATTCAAAACAGCTTTGAGCAAATTTTTCATCCCAATACCGGTCAAAATATGCCCAATTAAACTCATATGCGAATGCTTTAAATATTTTTTTAAATAATTCTCCGGAATTTATAATTTCAAAAGCGCTGTCTGCAAGCGTTAAAATATTTTTTCTTTTTTTTGTGAGATTTAAAAGCTCGCATAAAACCCTTGTAAGAATTACCGTATCAATATCCCTTTCTTTTGCTATTTTCCTCAATCCAAGCTCTACGATTTCATCTTTTATAAAACCCTGCGAATAAATATCTTTCACTATTTGTACGGGCAAAGCACCGGTTGCCGTAAGCTTGATTTTTTGCTGAGCATTAAGTAAATTTAAAAAATATTTTATTTGTTTAATCAGCGGCATTTCGTCTCCACTGCCCGAATTCAATGTGACAATACTGCCGCCTGTCAGGTTATTCTGCAGCAACGATGACATTTGATACGGCGACAAACCATCAAAATCTTCAACGCTGGCATTATTATATTCGTGCTGCAAATCGTCAAGCAATATCTGAATTTGCTCTTGGGTTCTTCCCAAGCGCTCGCTTTCTTCCAATATTTTGAGCATTTCCTGACGCATTTTTTCGTATTCTTTCATAACAAGGGAGCCTCTATTGATACCGGCCAGATTGCGAACGCACTGCGTTCGTAATCCGGTTTTTTTACAAACCCGTCTAAACTTCACTGATTGTGTCCGCAGTGCGGACATAATCTTTATAAATTTATCTCTTTTTTCTTTTTGCTATAAAATACGTGATGCTGAACTCGTTTCAGCATCTAGTCGTTAAGAAACTGCGAGATCCTGAAACAAGTTCAGGATGATATTATTTGATAGTTTATCAATGGATAATGCCGTTATTTTTAAGTATTTTAACTGCTAGCTGCAATCTTTGCTCCCTGTATAGCGTATTTGTTATCCCATACACTATACAGGGAATTGGAGCTGGATTTGCCTTTGCCGTCACCTCGCCTCTCCGCATCCCCGCATCTGCTTTTAGATGTCCAAATTCTTCACATCAAGCGCGTGGGTTTGTATAAATACCCTTCTCGGTTCAACCTGGTCGCCCATCAGGGTGGTAAAAATTCTGTCGGTTTCTACGGCGTCTTCCATTCTTACTTGCAGGAGTTTTCTGTTGGTTATGTCCATTGTGGTTTCCCAGAGTTGTTCCGGGTTCATTTCTCCTAGGCCTTTGTATCTTTGTATTGTCGCGCCTTTGTTGCCTAGGCCCCTTATGGTTTCAAGAAGTTCTACCGTGGAGCTGAGATCGTGTATGTCGCCTTGCAGTTTCTTTTCGGTGTCCTGAAGCCTGTATACCGGCTTTGTGTGCGTTTCGCCGTAGTGCTCTAAATGAAGCCCTTCGGCTTCGATTTGTTTTGCAAGTTTATCCATGCGGGGAAGCTCCCACAAATCTTTGTACTCGGGCAGCAAATCTTCGATTTGAATTTCTTCAAGGCCGGCAAGCTGGCCTTGCGAAGCCTGAAGTTCGCGGCGTTTTGCGAGAAGCTGTTCTTTAAACTCTTTCCATTCTTTGTCGGAATAAATATATCTTACGCTTTCGCCTTCGACTATCCTGTAAATCGGCAGTCTGCCGTCGGCTTTGAATTTAAGATAATCTTTCCAGCTCACGCCTTTTTTTTGTACCTTTCTTATGAGCGTGTCCAGCTCGCTTATGCTTGAAACTATCTGCCCGAGCTTTTTATTGTCGATGATTTTTATGTCTTTGCCGTTTTGCACAAGCGCCATTTCCAGACCGTCAAGCGCCTCGCGGAACAAGAATTTATCGAGCTCCTCTTCGGAATCTATGTACATTTCCTTTTTGTTCTTCTTCACTTTATAAAGCGGCGGCTGCGCTATGTAAACGTAGCCTTTGTCTATAAGCTGCGGCATGTGGCGGTAAAAGAACGTGAGAAGAAGGGTTCTGATGTGCGCGCCGTCAACGTCGGCATCGGTCATGATTATTATTTTGTGGTAACGCGCTTTGTCTATGTTAAAATCCTGCTCGTCTTTGCCAACGCCGGCTCCTATCGCGGTGATAAGCGTTTTAATTGTGTCGCTTGCAAGCATTTTTGTCAGGCGGACTCTCTCGACGTTTAAAATTTTTCCTCTTAACGGAAGTATTGCCTGAAAAGTTCTGTCCCTGCCCTGTTTTGCGGAACCGCCGGCCGAATCTCCCTCAACGATGAATAGTTCGGTTTTTGCCGGATCCTTTTCCGAGCAGTCGGCAAGCTTGCCCGGAAGAGCGGCGGAATCGAGCGCGCCTTTTCTTCTGGTGAGCTCTCTTGCTTTTCTTGCGGCTTCTCTGGCTTCCGCGGCATTGATCGCTTTTTCTAAAATCTGGTTTGCAATTCCCGGGTTTTCTTCCAAAAATGTCGTAAGCGCGTCGCCGACAATGGATTTTGTTATGCCTTCCACTTCGGAGTTTCCGAGCTTGGTTTTTGTCTGGCCTTCAAACTGGGGGTTAGGCACTTTTGTGGATATTACGGCCACAAGCCCTTCGCGCACATCTTCGCCGGAAAGAGTCAAGTCCTTCGACTTGGAGAGTTCATTTTTCTTTATGTAGTCATTGACAGCTCTGGTAAGCGCCGAGCGGTAACCGGAAAGATGCGTGCCGCCTTCGATGGTGTTGATGTTGTTTACGAAGGTGAAAATATTTTCGTTGTAAGAATCATTGTACTGCATGGCAACTTCTATGCTGACGCCGTCTTTTTCTTTTGAAAAATATATGGGCTCTTTGTTGAGTATGGTTTTGTTGGCGTTGAGATATTGGACGAACGTCTTTATTCCGCCGTCATAGTCAAAAATGTGCTCTTTGTCGTCTCTCTCGTCGGAAATTCTGATGTGCGTGCCGGCGTTCAAAAACGCGAGCTCTCTTAAGCGGTTTGTAAGGGTGTCGAAAGAGTAAGCGGTAACCGTGAAAATTTCCGGATCCGGAAGGAAAGTTATTTTTGTGCCGCTGTCGTTGGTTTTTCCGGTAACTTTAACGCCGGAAATAGGTTTTCCCTGCGAGTATTCCTGCCTGTAAATCTTTCCGTCGCGGTAAACTTCTACTTCAAACTTTATGGTCAAGGCGTTTACGCACGACACGCCCACGCCGTGAAGCCCGCCGGAAACTTTGTACGAATTTTTATCGAACTTTCCGCCCGCGTGAAGCTTTGTCAAAACTATCTCCAAAGCGTCTATGCCTTTATATTTCGGGTCAGGATGCGGGCCGACAGGAATTCCGCGGCCGTCGTCCAAAACGGTTATGGAGTTGTCGGAATGTATGGTAACTTCGATATTTTTGCAGTACCCGGCAAGCACCTCGTCTATAGAGTTGTCCACCACTTCGTAAACAAGATGATGAAGGCCCATTGTGCCTGTAGAGCCGATATACATAGCCGGCCTTTTGCGTACGGCCTCAAGCCCCTCGAGAACCGTAATGTTTGACGCATCATAATGGTCCTTTTTTGCTGCACTTTCGTTTTTAATTTCTTCTGCCATTTAAAGCGCTCCTTGTGAATTATTTATTGTATTTTTTGAAATTTTTATCCTAATATTCGTTTTAATGTATTGTATCTTTCCCAGTTATATTCGCCATCGCTCTTAAATGATAACTTATCATAAACTCTTGCCTGATTCCTATTTTGTCGCAAACTTCCGCTATTAGAAACTAATTCGATCTCTGAAAATAAGTTCCATTCTTGCAGCCGAGTGATATATGTATCAGAAGTACGGTTTTCACTGTTGCGTAAAAATTGAAATTTACTCTGAAACTCTGGAGTTGATATAGCATTAATAATTTGTAAAATTTCTTCCATTGTATTATTCTCTCCTGACAACAAATTCCACAATTCGCTTGCTAAAAGAGTTTCGCAATAGTCGAAA
>WQUP01000110.1 GCA_009782015.1 Endomicrobiia bacterium
TTTTCCGTGGTGCATGTCAACATTCATCTGTTCTATGTCGTCGCAGACGTTTATGAAAATGGACTCTTTGGAAAGCACAAGGCCGAGGCCGTGACATGTCGGGCAGGTGTCTCCGAGCAGCGAAAACAGCGACTCCCTTTTGCGTTCCCTCGTCATCTCTATGAGGCCGAGCCTGGTTATAGGCCAGATCTTTATTTTTGCTTTGTCGCCTCTTGTCGCGTCGCGCAGCTTATCCAAAACTTTCTGCCTGTTGGCCGCCTTTTTCATGTCTATGAAATCTATGACGATTATTCCGCCGATATTTCTTAAGCGCAGCTGCCTTGCGGTTTCTTCCGCGGCTTCGAGGTTAGTCATTACCGCCGTCTCTTCCTGGGAGCTTTTGGCGGTAAACTTTCCGCTGTTTACGTCTATAGCGCACAGGGATTCGGCTTCCTGTATTATCAGGTAGCCGCCGGATTTAAGCTTTGCTTTGTTTGAGCGCAGCCTTTTTATCTCTTCTTCTATGCCGTAAGCTTTAAAAATCGCCTGCCTGCCGTCGTACAGAACTATTCTGTCGGAAAGTTCCGGAGAGATTATATCTATAAAATCTTTAACGTCGTCAAACTCTTTGCGGGAATCTATGTGCATGAGAATAACGTCTTCGCTGAAGTAGTCTCTGACGGTCTGGAAAACCACGCCGAAATCTTTGTGTATCCTGCTCATCGGAGGCGAATCTTCAAACCTGCGCACTATCGAAGACCACAAACGCGTAAGATACTTTATCTCTCTTTTGATTTCGTCTTCGGTGGCGTCTTCCGCTTCGGTGCGCACTATTATGCCGCCGGGAATATCTTCTTTAATGCGGCAGATTATTTCTTTGAGCCTGCCGTACTCTTCCTTATCTTCGATGTTTTTTGAAATTCCGATATTGTTGCTGAAGGGCATATATACAAGCAGCCTTCCCGGAAGGGATATATCCATGGTAACTTTCGGGCCTTTGGTGTTTATCGGCTCTTTGTAAACCTGCACCATTACGTCTTGTCCGGCTTTTATCGTTTTTTCTATCTTTTTTTCGTGTTTTGGCGCGACTATGTCGTCTGCGCCCAGATAAGCGCTTTTGCCAAAACCTATATCGACAAAAGCGGAGTTGAGCGCGGGAACGATATTTTGCACCCGCCCCTTGTAAATGTTGTTGAGTATTTTTTCCGACTCGCGCCTTTCTATAAAAAGATCGAGAAGCCTTCCGTCTTCAAGCACCGCCACCTTCGTTTCTTCTAAAGTCCTGTTCACTACTATTTCTTTTTTCACTTAAAATCACCTATTGTCCTGTTTTTTATTATTGCGTCCATTACGTTCTTCGCCGTATCCGCATAAATTCTCGCGCTGTCCGCGGGCGCTCCGCCCGAGGGCGCTCCGTCCGATGGCGCTTCGCCCGGAGGCGATTCGCCCGAGGGCGATGCGCCCTCCGCAACGGCTGCCGACACCGAAGAGTTATCGACAAAAATCACGCTGCCTGATGAAAACGCTTTTTTTATAAGCTCGTTTGACTTCGCGTCAAGCGGATAGCCGGCAACTACCAGCTTTACGCCGTTTTTTTCGCAAACTTCGTTTATTTTTTTGATATCCGACAAAATCCAGCCGCTCACAATCGCTATTTTGTTCGCGTAATCAGCGGCTCCTATCGCGGCTATCGAATTTATCTCCGGGATTCTTTCGCCGAGATAACTCTTCATCACTCTTGCAAAATACAAAATTTCCGCCGCTGCCCTGCCGTCGTACGTCATAAACATCACCGAGAGCCCTTTGTAACACTGGTTGTTTTTGTCAAAAGGGTTTGCGAGTATCCCGTCTTCAAGCATCTTTAAGGCCTTGTCCGCGTTCTTTCCCTTGCTGTCAAGCAGATACAGCGAGCTCAGCGAATAGTAAACGTTTGAGTCCAAAGGATTTGCCGCAAGCATATCCGTCAGTATCTCTTCGGCTTGCGCGTAGCGCTTGTTGTTGATAAAATCCCACGCGGTTCTGTATCTGGTAGTATAAGACGCCGGCGCCACTTTCTGCTTGAAATCGTCCGTGAGAACGTGAAAGGACGGCATTACTTTAGGCGTATAACCGCCGACTTTCTTTGCCCCGTTTTCGGAAAACGCCCTGTACGCTCTTGAAAAAGCGTACTGCAAAACGGCTTTTTTCGCGCCGGCCGCCGGAGAATTATACATGCTTGCAACGCCGGTGTTAAGCTTTTCGACGGCATTCACGTCGTTTTCTTCCACGAACGGACTTTCCGGAGCATAACGGCCTATAGAAGAGAGGTACCCCGTAAGGCCGTTCAGATTGTAAAAGTTAGCCTCTCCGGCCATCATCACCACGTACTCGGTTCCTTTTTGCTTTTCAAGAAGGTCGGTAACAAGCGTAAGGCACTGGGCGGTGTTCATGTCAAAAAAGGAGTAGTTAAAAACCGCGACTTTGTCTTTCCCGTACTGTTTGTCAAAGAGGGTCTGCAAAATGTCGGAGTATATGTACGCGCCTTTGTTGCCGAGAACTATCGAATCGCCAACGCAGAAAACGCCTGGCTTTACTTTATCGTCTCCGTAAGCCGCGCTTAAAAAAATGAAGATCCACAATGATGCAATGGCAGCTTTTATGAGTTCACGGTTCATAAATTTTACCGCTTCCTGTTTCAATGTACAAATTCAACCTTTCTATTGAGTATATTTTGGCATAAATTTCTTCATTTTCCAATAGTTTTTTTAAAATCATTCCCGGTTTGACGCTCTTGCCCTGCCCGAAACGCAAAAGGAGTTTAAGAACGCCGTTTTCGCAGCTCATGCTTTTAATAAGCGGCTTTGCATCTATCTGCACGGTTTTGCCTTTCTTCATTTTTTCTACGATTATCTCTTTTTGCGATAAAAACTCGTCTATTTTTTCCTGCGTTATATTTACATTTTGCACTGAAAATTCAGACAGATTTGCCAAACTGTCTATGGCAGGAAACGTCATCGGCGCCCTCTTTGCCGATATGATTTTAAACCCATCCGGCAGCGCCGCCGCAAAGCTGTCCGTCACGGCTTTGGGCTCAACTTTTTGCGTAAAATAGAGTTCCATATACTCCGCCGAACTCTCTTCCCCGACAGAAAGCGGCGGGCCGTAAGCGGATTTTACCTGCGGGCTAAATCCTGCCGTATATGCAACCGGAAGGCCGGAACGCCTTGCCGCTCTTCTGAAAACTTCTATCTGCTCCAGATGCGAAACAAACTTTGCTTTGCCTTTTTTTGAAAAACGAAGCCTCATGCGCATAACCGGCGGATTTGCCGCGTGCATTGCCGCCGGCATTGCCGGCTCTTCATAATTCTCGGGAAGGGCGCATTGCGCCTTATCAAATTTTTCTGTCTCGGCAGAGGCGGTTTCGTTAATGCCTTTTATATAATCGGCATACAAGGTATGCTTGGTTACGCCGAAATTTATATGCTCCCACGGGAGGAGTTCGTCCTCTTTTATTGTACGATAGACATAAAAATCAAGGCTTAGGCCGCTTTCGGAGATTGCTTCGCTCCAAATGTCGTTGCCGAATTTGTCAGCCCACTGGTCAAAGCGCGCGCCTTTTTGCCATGCTTTGTAAATTGCCCGCGATACGCGGCGGTCGCCTTTTGCTATGAAAGCTTCAATCACGCTTGCGCGGTGATTGTGGGCTTTGATTTTTGCCGGAAGAATTTTATTCAGATAATCTATTTTCTCTTTTATTTTTTCAGCGGAAATCATAGGCGCCCATTGGAAAGCGGTCTGGGCTTTTGGCACAAACGGCGAAACCGTGATATTAAAACTGAGGCCGTCTCCGGCCCCGAGGCCCTTGGCCTCTTTTTTTACAAGGCGCACCAACGTATTTATGCCTGCTAAATCGGCATCCGTTTCCGTAGGGAGCCCTATCATAAAATACAATTTTATAGTTTTCCAACCCATAGCGTTGGCCGTGAGAAGCGTTTTGACTATCTGTTTTTCGGAAAGATATTTCCCGATTACATTGCGCAGCCTGTCCGTGCCTGCTTCCGGGGCAAAAGTAAGGGTCGGCCTTTTGGCGCGGTTTATGTACTGAGCAACTCTTAAAGAATGTTCGTTGCATCTGAGCGACGGAAGCGATATGCTCAGGTTTGAGCTTTTGTAAAGATTGTTTGTCTCAATCAAAAGTTTGTCCAGCTGCCTGTAATCGCTTGAGGAAAGAGACGAAAACGCGACCTCTTCATATCCTGTTGACTCGATTCCTTTCTTGACCAGTTCCAATAGAACGCTCAAGGGGCGTTCGCGCCACGGTCTGTAATACTTTGACGCCTGGCAAAATCTGCACTGACCCGGGCATCCGCGCGCTACTTCGATATTGAGCCTGTTGTGCACGGTTTCGACAAAAGGCACTATTTTTTTTTCGGGGAAATAAGCGTTTTCGAGATTTAAAGTTCTTTTGTTTATGACGGGTTTTGTTGTTGCCGTCATTGCGAGCGCTGAAGGGGCGCGGCAATCCAGCGTCTTTAAAGACTGGATTGCCGCGTCAGGACTTTGTCCTTCCTCGCAATGACGACAGAAATGAGATGTTTTTACCGATTTCACCGTGCCGTCACTATTGTACTCCACATCGTAAAGCGACGGCACATATACTCCGTCAATTTTTGAAAGCTCCTTGAGCTTCTCAGATTTAGGGAGCTTGGCTCCCTTTTTCATAACTTCTATTATTTCAGGCAAAGCCTCTTCGCCGTCGCCGATTACAAAAGCGTCGAAAAAATCTGCAAAAGGCTCGGGATTTGTCAAAGCAGGACCGCCGCCGATTATCAAGGGGACCTTGTCCCCTGGGACATTGTCCCCTCTGTCCGCAGCAAACGGCGCAATGCCGGCAAGGTCAAGCATGTTGATTATATTTGCGGCGACAAGCTCGCTCTGTATTGTAAAGCCCACTATGTCAAAACTTTTCAAACTGCTCTGCGACTCAAGCGAAAAAAGCTCAACCTTCCGCTCCCGCAGGATTTTTTCCAAATCCGAATCCGGAGCAAAAGCCCGTTCGCAGCGTGCCAGTTTCTTTTCATTAATCAAATGGTACAGAATTTCAATCCCGAGATTTGACGCGCCGACTTCGTAAACATCAGGAAAGCACAGGCAAACGGAAAAATCCGCTGACATATCGGCAGGATGAGAGTTAAGCTCGCCGTTTATGTATCTCGCGGGTTTTTGCACAAGAGTTAATATTTCGTCGATTTGCGGATTTTTCATTGTTAATTTTACACTTGATTGTCATCCTGAGGAAACTTTGTTTCCGAAGGATCTAGATGTCTGGATTCTTCGGCAGTTTGGGACATTGTCCCTTCACTGCCTCAGAATGACAACAACGGCTGAGATTTATTTATGAGCATACTGAGGATAGCTATCCTCAAGCCAGCGTTTTATTTCGGTCTCAAACGCTTCGGCTTCTTTTATGAGTTCCGTTACTTCTGTGGAAGAGACGTTAAAAACGCCGGTATAGTCAACCTCATTTCTTTTTGCCCTGCAGGAATCAAAATATATTGCCGTTTTCCCATGCTCTTTCCCCAGAATATCAGGCAGCGCGTCAAAAACCGCGGCATGATGGCCGGCGCCTTTAGTGTCGTAACCGCTGCACAAAAGCGCTATCTTGCCAAGCTGCAAAGCCGCGTTATAGGCCGTAGCGTAACGTCTGTCGTCGGAAAGAGCTTCGATCTTGGCGTCTTTTATGTCGCGCTCAACGACTTTCAGCAGATTTGAAATTTCATCAGCTGAGGTTTTGCGTTTTTTTATGCGGTCAGCCGCCAAAAGTTTTGTTAAAGTCATCTTCATTTCCCGTTAAAAAAATTTTTTTGGCTCTCATAAGTTCCGTGACAAAATGGTTTGAAATTTCAAGCTTTTTCTTAAATTCGTCTTTTGTCATCAGCATGTAGTTTATCTCTTTAAAATAACCTTCTTTGAGAGGGCTGAAAGCCGCAGATAAATCTTTCGCGCTTATGTTTCCTATTACAAAAACGTCCAAATCGCTGTCTTTGTTTTCTTTTCCGTCCGCATACGAACCGTAAATAAAAGCAAAATCCACGGCATCCGCATTATCCTTAAGCGCAGCTTTTATTCCCGCTTGGACATCCGGAAACTTCAGGAAAATATCCCTGAGCTGTTTATAAATAACCCAGTTTTTGTTTATCGAATAATATGTGATTTTTGAAGACGGAAACTTATTCAAAGCGCCTATAGAATCCAGCTTTTTAAGTTCCCTGTTCACAGCGGTAACCGGCTGGGATATAAGCTGAGCTATCTGATTTTGGTAGAACTTTTCATCGCTGTGAAGCAAAAGCAGCCGCAGCAGTCCGGTTCTAGTTTTTGAAGAAAATAAGATTTCAAGCATGATTTCACTCTCATTTGTTACACAATTTGTGCATTATTATACACAAATTGTGTACTGAAAGTCAAATGAACCTCCGCGCAGCAAGACTGCACGGTATCAGTTGTCATGCCGACAAAAGTCGGCATCCATTTTTAAACTTGGATAGCCTGTCCCGTAGTGTTTTAATACGGGAACGGCTAAGCGGTTACCCGCGGCAAGTCTGCGGGGTAGATTTCAAATAATTAAAACCGGGTTTTTAAGCGGCGGAAAGGATTTTCTGGATGCGCAGGATGTTTGTATCCGCGTAGGGATCTGACGGCATTGTTATAATTTCTTCTTTCCAAGCAGACGGCAATAATTGCGCAACTTCAAGAAGCGTCTTTTGATAGCTTGCATCGTCAGACGGGTTTTGACGCAGTTCTTTCATTATTTCGTTTGCAAGCCGCTGATCATTTTGCGCAACGGCATAACGCATCAAATCCGGCCAATCTTTATTTGTCAATTGCGTTTTGCCGGAAATAAACATGGTTATTAACTCTTGCGCCTGCGCTTCCGGGATGACTTGTTCAGGCTCTGTCGATTTGCCAACATTTGCCTTTGCGGTATTTGCTCTTGCCTGCACTACTTTATATTTTTTGTTTGCGTTAAAACCGAACTCTATATCCGGGTCGAAGTTAAATTTTTTCCTTATTTTTAGTATTGCTCTTACGATTTCTCTTATTTCGATTATTTCTCCCGTTTCTTCATCTTCTTTGCTGAATATTCTTATTTTTCGGCCTTCAGCCGCTTTTACCAATTCGCTTGTTCCGTATTCATTTGTTATTATTTTCCATTCTTTATCTTCCGGCTCGTAGTCAAGTATTTCAAATGCGCCTTTTTCAAAGTCCGTTATCCTGACCTTTATTTCATCGGACGCCACCTTATTTCCTACTATCCCCTCGCAATCCCCGTATGCCGCATTTATCGTGAGAATATCGCCGTCAAGTATTGCCACGCCGCTTTTTTCAAAATCTTCCCAATCTTGTATTGCCATCGCGGGATATACAATTGTGCCGCTGTTTATCATATATTCTATGGCGCGGTCTGAATAAAACGCTTCCAATATTTCCGGAATAGCTTTTGGAGCTTGTTCTCTTTTTACTTTTTTCTTTGTTTCTCCCATGCCTGCAAACGGATGAGTTTGGTCATCTTCCCCTTCTCCTGCAGAACGAAATGCCGCTGCTTTGATGTTTAGTTTTTTCATCATTTTTATTACTGCATCCGTCAATTTTTTTGCCTGTTTTTCTTTGCCTTGCGCTTCTCTTATCAACTCTTTTATTGCGTTTCGGCGCGGTTCTATGCGGCTTTTCTTTTCCTCAAAACTCAAACTGCCGTCGGCTATTATACTGCTTATCTCCTGCTCCAATCTGTCAAATTCTAATCCTTTGCTGCCGACATAATATCTTACCGCGTTCTTGTCTAATACCAGTCCGTCGGGAATTATATTTTCGTCTTTAAACACTTCTTGCCGCATTACCGCCAGATTCCAGCCTTTGTTTCCGTTTTTTTCTTTGTCTGAGAGTTTTAAATCTTTGAAAGTTTTTATTATTTCTGCAATGCTTAATTCGTTTAGCGGGGTCTTTACTTTGTCATTCTGCGCAATAGTCGCAGAATCTATGGAATTAACTTCCTTATTGTTTATAGATCCTGCGACTGCGGGGACAATGTCCCCTTCGCGCAGGATGACAGATTGGGATGGAAGCACGGTTTTGGGGTCTAAAAATTCTATCATTGAAAGTTTGCGGTTCATCGATACTTTATCGCCGGTTTTTAGTGTTATTTTTATGCCTTCCGCCGTCTGCGCCTGTATTCCGTTTATGTTTCTTATTTCCCCTGCAGGTTTAACCGACGAAATCTCTACCATATTATCTTTTTGCAAGACCGCTCTCTTTAACACCATTGACGGTTTTTCGCGGTTTCTTGTTTCTATAGCCGCATGGCTTGTATAACCGCCGCCTAAAGTCAGTACGGCTCCGATATGGTTTAATATCTCCATATCGTCGGGAGTGGTATATGGCACCGCCCAGATAAGTCTTTTTGCTCTTTGCGGATCGGTCTCTATTATTTTTTTAATTTTTGTTCTGTCTGCATCTACTATTATTTCCCCTGCAAATGTCTCGCTTGTTCCTTCCGAAGTTACTGAAGTTGCCGCAGTAAGATTTTTTGTTATATTTATTTCTTGTTTCAATGCGTTTATTAATGAATTTTGTTCGCTTTTGCTTATTGTTTCGAGCTTTAAATTTTCATAACCTTCCTGCGTTAATCTTTCTATTAATTTTGCCGCGCTTATCGGCCTGCCGCGGTCGCTTGCAAGTCTGACTTTTGCCGCTTTTATTGTTTTTCTTTTGCTAACTACTGCTTTTACCGATAGATAATCCCCGTCCTCTAACTGAATATAGCCCGTTTGCAAAGTGTTTTGCCCGCCGAGTTTTGCGACTTCTTGAAACTTGAAGTATCTGGGGTTAATTATCTGGTTTATTATGCTGCCGGCTTCAAACATATTATTTCTGTTTTCGCCCTGCAAATCACCGGCAATCTCGGCAATAACGTCATAGTTTTCATTCTTTTCCAATTGGCCGTTTTCATTTAATATAATTCTTCCTTCCGCATACGCCCTTTCCAAAGGCTCGTTGAAATATTTATCTATTACGGACTGCGGATTGTAATCATATTCTTTCTTTAAATCATCCTTGATTACTTCAAGTCCTAAGTTTTGCAATATAGTGTTTAATTTATTCTGAATTCTTTTTAACGGCGGATATGCGGATTTATAGTAATTAACAGCATTGCCATTAAATTCCGCCGCAAAAAAATTACGGACATATAAATCCACATCCTTATTTGTATATGTTTTTCCGAATAAAAAATAAGGCTGGAAAGTTAAAGTTTTAAACAAACATATTGTTTGGGCTAATATATTTGCCAAATCCGCATCATTATTAAGTCCGGTGTCTTTATCAAGTTTTGCGTCTATTCCTAAAGTTTCTCCTTCGTATTTAACCGCGCTAAAGCCTAATTTTTCTAAAACTCTTTTCATATATTCCAATCTGAATCTTTCATCGGTGCCCTTATCGCCTTCATAAAAAGATACCGATATTCCTCTGCCGCTTTGGCTAAAATCCGCTTTTAATGAAATTCTGCTGGTCGAAGTTCTTTCGTAGCTCCAAAACAACAGATTGTCTTTCAAAAGCATTTTGTTTATATCGAATTCATAATCGGCTGCCATCAGCGTTCTAAACATTTTCATTATTTCGGAATTTATTTTCCCGTCTTTTGATAAATTGATTATTTTTATTTCTTTCGGGCGCGTATTTATCCCCAAATTGGAAAAATAGGCGTTCGCGTCTTTTCCTTCGTCTCCCAAGCCGTATAGATAACTATTTAAAATCCCGACAAACTCTTTTACCGCATCTTCATGCGAACCGTTAAACAACCATTCGTTCAGCAGTTTTCTTATTTTTTGCCAATTGTCCTTGCGTATATCTTCCTTAATGCCGTTTTTAAATGTTTTATACTCCCTTTGCCATTTTTTCGCGGCAGCGGGTGCAAATAACGACATTATTTCTATCATCCGCTCAAAGTAACCGAGCGCCGTATTTAAACTTTGTTTGTCGCTGACCGTATTTACAAAGTTCACGGATTTTTCATTATAATCTAAAAAAGAGATTTCGCCGGTTTCGCTCGGGGAAAATAAATCAATAATTTCAACGATGTTGCGCATTTCGGGCGAGGAAACGTCTATGTAGGAAGATCCGGCGAAAAGATATTTTTCTTTTTTTTCTGCCGGCGCAAACAATGCCGTCTGATGCAGCTTAGACGCTAAAGGTGTTAATGAAAATTCTTTCCGGTAGCCCGCTTCTTTCAAAAACATCCCCGGAACGTATTTTGGATATTGTATTTTAACTTCGTGGGATTTTAATTTTCTCGCAAAATCTAAAACTTCTTTATAATGTTCCGGGCCGGCTAAAGGAACAAGTTTTATTATCAGTTCTATTGCTTCAATGGTAATTCCTTCTAAGTCGAATTTTTCTAAGAACATTTTTTGAAACAATTTATTTTCTTTATATCGAGCGGCGGTTTCTTTAAATTTCTCAGGATCAATTTTATTATTTTTGGCAAAACTAGCTGCTGAAGACGTAATGTGGTTATTTAACTCGGGCAGCTCAGACATAAGAATTCCTACATTTTCTATCCCTTCGGCAGTAACTTCGGCTCTATTCTCAAGAAGATTGTAAAACCACGGCGTATTTTGATATTTGGCAATTATCTTTTTAAATTTTTCAGGGTCTATTTCATTACCCAACGCAAAAGAGTAAAACTTTTCTACGTCAAAATCAACGCCAAGATATGATTCAATGGTATCAAGATTTCTTATTCCGTCAGCCGTAATTAAAGGTATCCGGTATTTTCCTGAAAAAAGCTCATCTTCAAACCATTTTTTGCCTTTGAAATCTTTTATTATCTTTTTAAGCTGCCCGGGAGAAATTCTACTGTAACGCCCGAAGTCAACTAAATTAGGCGTAGTTTTAACGCCTAATTTAGATATAAGTATTCCGATATTTTCTAATCCTTCGGCGCTAAGTTCGTATATACGGTATTTGCCGGAAAAAATTTCCCTAAACTCGGGGTATTTTTTATATTCATTGACTATGCGTTTAAATTCTTTCGGAATAATTTTATTATTCTTTCCAAAACGATGATACAACTCAACCGAATAATCAAGTTTTAGAGTTGACGCCGCATAACATATATTTTCTAAGCTGTCGGCGGTAAGCGCGGAAAGACTATTATTACCCGAAAAAATTTGCTGGAACATTTTTTTGCTGTTTTTATATCTTGCGGCTATATCTGCCAAATCCTGCACGGATATTTTGTAGTCTCTCCAATCACTGACCAAATCTATTTCTTTTATGCCGATATTTAAAGCGGTAAGCGTTGTGATGATATTTTCCAGCGCGTCCGTTGTAAGATGACTGATTATGTAAACATCCGTAGAAAACATATATTGGAATAATTCGTTTTTTTCATAATATCCGGCAAATAGTTTTTTAATTTTTTCAAGAGAGTTTTTTGGATTTATTACAAATCCCGTTAAGCCCGTAAGATCCCTGTTAAAATAAGACATAATAAACGCGGTTTTTTCTATTGCTTCTTCACTGACGCCTTTTTCTGATTTAGAAAGAAGTTCGTAAAACCAAGGTTTATCCTGATACCGCGCGGCAATTTTTTTAAATCTTTCATGGCGGATTATGTTATCTCCCGCAAACTTTGCAAACGCATCTACGCTGAAATCATCCCCCATGTAAGACGCGATAGTATCAATGTTTTTTATTGCGTCAGCCGTAAGATCTTTTCCGGCTTTCTTGATAAGCTCATAAAACCAAGGTTTGTTCCCGTATTGCGCGATTATTTCTTTAAATTTTTCATGCGGAATTTTGTTTCCCGCAAAACCTGCAAACGCGCCTAAGTTAAAATCATCGCCCAAATAAGATGAAATAGTATCGATATTTTTTACTCCTTCGGCCGATATTTCATAATCTTTGGAAGCAAAATCTTGAATCCATTTATATTTATTTATCAATCTTTTAAATACTCTTACGGGGATTTTGTTACTAGTAATAAAGCTGGCTAATTTATACGTAGTATTAACGTTAAAAGTATCTGCAAACGCAGATAGTTTTTCTATGCTTTCGGGTGTTAACTTAGAACGCCAGCTTATATCATAATCACGTGAAAAAAGCTCTTGAAACCATGCTTTCTTTCCGAATTTTTTAACCATTTTTTGAAATTCTTTTGATTTGGCGACCCATGTTTTAATTAACTGCGCAGGAGAAAAATCCGGAAATTCATTATTTAACCGTGGTGCAAAATAATATACATTATCGGCTGTGGTTATTTCAAATCTGTTTTTCTCCGTGAACTTTATGGAGATTTTTTCTTTATCTTCTTTATCTTTGTTATAGGCTTGCGCTGTTTGTAATATTATTTCTGAAAATTCTTTATCGCCAAATACTCCGCTTTTGTGAAGTTTTGCTATTTCCATAAACACGGTTTGTAATTCATTCGCATATCCTGTTTCAACAAGCAGCGCGAATGCGTTTATATTTGCTTCATCTGTCTGCGCTTTTTCTTGTTCGTTAAACTGTTTTATATATATTTTTTCCGCTGTTTTTACTTCCGTATTGATTTTTGGCGTCAATACCAATACGGATAATCCTTTGCTTACAAGTATTTGTTTTAACTCTTCCGTATGGAACCCGCCGGTTACTGCAACGGAGACATTCTCTTTGTCATAGAACATAGCTTCAAGCTTGTCATTCCCGAATGTTTTTGTCGGGAATCCATTTAAAGACAACGCGGATCCCCGATTACGACCTTCGGGGATGACAGGCTTGGGGGTG
>WQUP01000111.1 GCA_009782015.1 Endomicrobiia bacterium
AGATAGCCTTACCTTTTTTACCATGATATATGATACTGCCGGCGGCACTATTACCGATGTTACTAGCCAATATGATACTACTTCAACTACATGGTCTATTGAACCTGCAAATATGGCAACGCTAAGCGATGCTACCGGATCAACGACTAAAGTTACACCTAATCAGGCAGGACAATTTACATTGAATTGGAGATATAAAGGTACATATGGTTCTCGTACTATAACAGTTTCATAAAGCGTATAAAACTGTCAACCGCCGTTTATCTAAAAAAGGAAATATTGTGAAAATGAAAAAAACTATATTTATATTTGCTTTATTGTTTGCCTGCAGTTTGGGCATTATATCTGGCTGCGGAGGCGGCGGAAGCAGCAATAATAACTCCGTTGTACAAAATACCGTCAACGGTAAACAGTTGATGTTTACTCCTGCAAGCAACTATACAAATGTAAGTTCTGACAAAGAAGGACTTATTTTGAAAGCGGGGCAGACATATACGTTTGAGGCTTATGTAATCGACACGACTTTGGTTAATCAGGTTAATAAGCAAATCGTCGGTTACGATTGTTCAAAAACAATCTGGACTGTAAAAGGCATCGGCAATTTCGGAACATCCGGACAAACATCAGCGCAAGGCAGCGATGTTACGGTTGTTATCACTGCCGCTTCAGGCACAACCGGCAGCCTTAAACTTGAACTTGACGGAATGATTTTATCTTTTCCGGTGAAAATCAGCTGATTCAAATGACGCTCATCCGCGGGCGCAAGCCCGTGGATGAGCTTAAAGTCAGGCGTTCTGTAATCTGTTTGTTTTTTTTCTTATTTTGTATTTGAAAAGGGGGCAGTGACAGTATGATAAATACAATAAAGGAAAACGGCGCTTTACAGAACATAACCCGCCGAGCCGTAAAAACGTATAAGAGAATGAAAAAAACTCTAATAGTTTTAATGTCAATAATCTTCATCCAAAACCAAGCGATATGCGCCCCGCTTGGTTTTGTTGATTTTGCATTGAAAAATCAACAAGTTTCCAGATCCATGTCGCTTGCAGGTACACCTATTATATATACTGTAAAAAATTCTTCCGCCGGACATGACGCGTCATTATTTAATGTAGCCGGAAGCGTCAGCCTTAAGGAACAGCCAAAGCAGTCCGATAAACCCGAAAGCGGCAGTTATGTCGATAAAGAGTCTTACCAAAGCGGCGGCTCCGGCGAAAGCGGTGCGTTCGGCATAGGGATTTCCGGAAGCGCAAGCATCAACAATGTGCACGGGGAAGCAAATGCGTACGTTAAAGATACCAATATGGAATCGGAAGAAGATTTGAAACTTAAATCTTCGGAAAACAGCAAAGTGACAGCCGGCACAGGCAGCGCGGCATTAGCGCTTAGCAGCGAAGGGACAGGCTCGGCAATAGCGGGGGCGGCCGGCGTAAATCTTACAGATATAATGCAAAATGAGCAGATGCATATTTACTCAAAAAGATTGTAAATTGCCGGTTGCTCTGCGCTGTTTTAATTCTTCGATCTGTTTGTCGAATTGTTCGGTAAATTTTACAAATTGTCCGTCAAATTCTTCCGGAGTTAAGTTCGTCGCTTTGCGCGCTATATCGTAATAATATTTTGTTTTTTCTTTATTGTTTGCTCTGACGCTTGCAAGATAATTTAGCAGATAAAGCTGCAAATCTTTTTTATTCCTTTTCAAATAATTAGCATAAACCGTATCCAAATACTTTGAAGCGTTTTCATAATCCTCCGTAAGCATGCACATTCTGCCTAGCGGATATAAGATTTCCGTGTTTTCATAATTTGATTCTTTGCCGTAATGTTTTGCATAGGCAAACGCTTTATCAAATTGATTGTTGTCCAGCAAGGTGTCTATATAATAAGCTATCGCATAAGCGCTGGATTCTGTGTTTTCGGAAATAATTCTTTCCGCAAAAGTCATCTGAGTTTTTAAATATGAAGAGCTTTTTAACGTAATTGCCGCTGATGCCGCGATCACGCAGATTAATATTGCATATACGAACTTTCCGTATTTAGGCGTTTTTGTAAAATTTTTACAAAACGAAAATATGATAACCGAATATGCGAACAAAGGAACATACATTCTGTTTCCGTGAAAGATGACTCTGCTTATTTTATTGTCTCCGGAAATAAAATTCGGAATAAGGATTATTATCGGCAGCAAAACATAAAATAAAATTTCTTTTGCGCCGGTTTTATCTTTTTTGTAAAAGGCCATAAACAGAGATATCAGAACGGAAATAACGCCCAGAATGAAGATTTTTGTTTCTTTATGTTCGGCCATAGGGCTTCTAAGAAAAAATACTGCGGATATATGGTCAAAGAAAGCGGCGATATTGAGCATATTGCCAAATTCAAACTGCAAACTGTAATTGGTGTCAAGCAAAATAGCACGCCTTGCCAAAAGAAAAACGCCCAGACACAGAGCCCATACAATGTAAACGTAAAATTTCAAGGGAATTTTAAAGGAACTTTTATGCATTGCGTAATATAAAAATAATATAAACGGCACGGTGATTGCGGATTCTTTGGTAAAAAGGCAAAGTAATAAAAAAAGAATATGCGTTAAAAGAAAAACGGGTTTTTGCGAACGCAGATATTCTATGAAAAAAATCAAACACAGCATGAAATATATGAAAAATAAAGAATCGTTTCTTCCCGGAATCCACGCGGCGGTTTGAACCGTTATGGGATAGACGGCAAATAAAACAGCCGCCAAAAAAGAAAGAGTTTTGCCTAAATTAAGATAGCGCCTGAAAAACAATAAAACAAGAACCGAAGAAGCGCAATGGAGCAAAACGTTTGTAAAATGCGCAAACTTTTCCGATTCTCCCGCGATTTTGTGGTCCAATATAAAAGATATCGCAAGCATGGGCCTGTAATAACGAACGGTTAATTTTCCCCAAAAAACGTCGTTTTCAAACGCGTCTTTAAAAGCGGCCGGCGAATCATAGCTTTTTGCGCAGGAATGTATAAGTATTGTGTCGTCCAAATTGGAGAGCCCGTAATTTATGGTTTTAGCGTATATGGCGAAAGCGATAAGAGCCGCGAGCAAGTAAGGCATCAAAGGCGCAATTTTGGCAAATAACCGGCTGAAAAGTTTTATGTTATCCATAGTCAGGGTATTATAAATAAATGAAACGAAAAAGTACAACACGACACGACAAACGCATGAAAACCTGTGAAGTAGTTATTTCCCTTCTGTGAAGGGGTGGCAGAAAACGAAGTTTTCTGACGGGGTAGTCGTTGTTGCCATTGCTGCTTGAGAAACATCAACCCCTCACCCTGCCCTCTCCCGCAAGGGGCGAGGGAACAACAAAAATCCCTAAAAGAGACCAGAGCCTCCATAGAGGGGAATTACGACATTATAGTCGAGACATTTTTTTCATGCGTTTGTAGTGAAAAGTACACGCGTTGAATTGACATATATAAATAAAAAAAATAAAATCAGAAAGTAAACGGGAAGCAAATTTCTGCAGTGCGGCGCATTATGGCGGCGCATCCGTTTATGCGGTAAAAAAACTAAACCGTTATTTCAAATTCCGGTTTTTTTATTTTTTATTATCACGATCAGGCTGAAAGGGAGAAAAAATGTTTAAGAAGCTGAAGATTAAAACGCTGGTGTTTTCAATTGCGGCGCTTGCTTTTGCAAGCGGCGGGCTATACGCTCAAAGCGTAAATAACTGGAATGACTTTAACGATGCCATCGCCGGCGGCGCGACGAGCATAGCGTTCACTACGGATACGGTGCTTTTTTCAAATAATCTTCCTCAAATCAATTATGCCGGACCAGTTACTTTTTCAGGGTCTGTGACATTGGACGGCGGCACTCTGTACCAAATATTCAATATTGCAAATACGGCGGCTGTTTTTAACGACAGCATAAATTTTGTCGACGCCGGCAATTCCGCAAGCGGCGGAGCGCTCAGCGCCAGCGGCAATTCGACAGTTTCTTTTAACGGCGCTTATGTGAATTTCAGAAATAATTATTCGGGACAGACCGCGCAGGGCGGCGGCGGGGCCGGGATTTATATTACGGGCGCGGCGTCCGTTGAGTTCAACGTATCTACGGCCGTATTTACGAATAACTCTGCGGCCAGCTGGGGCGCAGGCATAGATCTGTTAAACGGCGGGACACTGTCGATGAACGCCGATTATATAGAGTTCAGTTCAAATACCGCCTTGGGCAGAGGCGCCGCAATAGCCGCCACTTACGGCAATACGATAAATTTAAATGCCGGCTCTGTCGTATTTTATAATAACAGGGCGGAAAACACTCCGGCCTCTCCCAATATTACCGGCGATCCGCTCTACAGAGGCGGAGCCCTGCTTTCCCAGCAGGCAAATTATTATATTAAAGCCGATGACATAAAATTTATAAATAATTACGCTAAAGGCTGGGGCGGCGCAATATTCTCAGGAAGCAATCTCGGCGGCGGCGGGAGATCGTATCTTTCTTTTGAAAGCGGAAGCATATTGTTTGACGGCAATAAAGCGGATGCAAAGGCCGGTCTTCTTGACGTCGGCGCAAGCCTTGGCGGCGCGATAGCGGCTACGGCGACGGATATGTATTTTTCCGGCGGCCAGGCTGTTTTTTCAAACAACAGCGTGGCTGGCAGCGCAGGAGCAGGCGGCGCGTTCCTCATTTCGGGAAATTCCGACGTTCATTTTAATTCCGATATAACAGGCTTTAATTCAAATACTGGCGCAATAGGAGGGGCTATTGCTCTGCGTTCGTCAACTATAACTTTTGCTCCGCAGAATTACGTGCAGTTTACAAACAACAGCACGTCGGGAATGGGGACTTTGGGCGGCGGAGCGATATATTCCGAATCGTCAATAATGAAGTTTACCGGCGGCCAAACGCTTTTTTCGGGCAACGCGGCAAAGTCCGGCATCGGCTCAACGGTCGGCGGCGCAATACATATGACATCCGCATCCAAAGCGGAGTTTGCTTCGAGTTCTGTCAATTTTACGAGCAATACGGCTTCCACCAACGGCGGAGCCGTATATGAAGAAGCGGGTTCAAATTCCGTTTTTACCGGAGCTGACGTCGTTTTCAACACTAACTCGGCCGGCGCTGCTGCAAGCGCTTACGGCGGCGCGTTGTTTGCGGACAGCTCTTCATATTTATTTGCAAACAATACGACGGTTTTTTCCGGAAACAAAGCCGGAGGCCGCGGCGGCGCTCTTTATGCGGCA
>WQUP01000112.1 GCA_009782015.1 Endomicrobiia bacterium
GCGCAGATGAAAGACGATGTGCCTCTTGAAGAAAAAAAGAGGCGCCATGCGGCGATACTTGAAGAATCAAACAAAATATCAATGGAAATAGTATCGGAAATGGTAGGGACAAGACAGCAGGTTTTGGCCGAAAAGTTTGAAAACGGAGTTTTGGAAGCGCGCACAAGAAGCGGCAGGAAGGTTTTTGTAAAAGGCGGGCCCGAGCATCTTGGAAGGCACGCGCAGGTTTTGATCAAAGAAGCAAAAATAAACTCGCTTTTCGGAGAAATGATAACGGCGGAGGATTAGAGGGTTGGAAGGTTAGAAGATTGAAAACAAAGTTCTCTTGCCTTTAAACCTTCTAACCCTCTAACCTTCTAATCTTCTGTATTTTGACATGAAAAAACAAACTAAAACAACGATTATCATCGCAATCGTACTCATTGCGGCAATATATGCCGTTTTCTATATCAAAATCCGCACGGGCGTGCTGGATAATATCCAATACAAAGACGCTATACTGTTGTACTCAAAAGAGTATAATGTCGATCCGCTGTTGATCGAAGCCATAATGAAAAGAGAATCCAACATGAAACCTTCGGCGGTTTCCGCTAAAGGCGCGATAGGCCTTATGCAGATCATGCCAAAAACAGGCCGCGACATAGCTTTGCAGCTGAACGTAAAAGATTTCAGCGAAGATATGCTGAAAGATCCTGACACGAACATAAAATTCGGAACTTTTTACACTGGAAAACTTTTGGCTTATTACAAAAACAATCTCGTCTTCGCGCTTTCGGCATACAACGCCGGCATAGGAAACGTCGATTCGTGGATCGCCTCAAGCTCTGATACTGTAAAAATACCTTTTAAAGATACCAAGAGACACGTAAAAGCCATATTATTTACATACTCGGTTTACAAAGGAGCGGAAAGATTAAGACATCTTCTGAAAATAAAGACAACCTGACGCCATTAATGGCTCAGTATTGGAACATCAAGGCAAAGTACTCCGGCATGGTGCTGTTTTTCCGTCTTGGAGACTTTTATGAGATGTTCGGCGACGATGCGGTAAGAGCAGCTCCGGCGCTTGAAGTCGTGCTCACGCAGCGCGCAGGCATGCCCATGTGCGGCGTTCCGTACCACTCGGTAAATTCCTACATCAGAAAACTCATAAACAAAGGTTTTAAAGTTGCGATATGCGAGCAGCTCGAAGAGCCGGGCGCGTCAAAAGGCATAGTCAAGCGCGGCGTGACAAGGGTTATTACGCCGGGCACCGTGCTTGAAGACACTTTGCTTGAGTCAAAACAAAACAACTTTTTAATGGCCGTATATTTTGACGAGAATGTACAAAATGGAGCTTTTGCCGCTGCGGACATTTCCACGGGAGAATTCTTTACAGCCAAAACCGATTTAAAATCGCTTGAAGCCGAGATCTCAAAGTATGCGCCGGGGGAAATACTCTTCTCGCAGAGAACCCTTCAAAACGCGTACGTGTCGGCTTTTGTATCAAAACTCAAAACGCCGGTTTCCGATTTTGGCGACTCTTTCTTTTCTTATGAAAACGCAAAAAACACAGTTGAAGAAGTTTTCGGCGGCAGGGCGTTAAAAACATTCGGCCTCAATGAAAAAGAAGCCGTGGCCGCATGTGGCGCCGTGCTCGGCTACATAAAAGAAACGCAGCCTTCAAGCCTTGGAATATTTTCGCAGATCAAATACATAAAAAACTCCGACTTTATGGAGCTTGACGGAGTTGCTATAAAAAATCTCGAGCTTTTAAGCTCAATGGCTACCGGCAAAACCGAAAACTCGTTGCTTTCGGTAATGGATTCCACAAAAACGCCGATGGGAGCAAGAACGCTGAGGCAGTGGCTTATCAAGCCGCTTTTAGATGTCAAACAAATAGAAAACCGCCAGAACATAGTAAAATTTTTTATCGAAAATCCGCATATACGCAAAGAGACAGCGGAAAAATTAAAAAGCGTTGCCGACATCGAAAGGATAATCGCCAGGATCTCATCCGGCTCTGCAAACCCCAAAGAGCTGATATCTTTAAAAAATTCTCTTACGACGATAAATGAAATCACGGACATTCTTAAAGCCGTTAACTCCACTCTCCACACTCCAAACTCCACACTGTCTTTCGAAATTCCTCAAAACGAAGAGACAATAAAAAAGATTTCGCTTTTCTTGGTTGACGAGCCGCCCGTAATGCTCAAAGACGGCAATGTCATAAAGAGCGGCGTAAACGCCGAACTTGACGAGCTCCGCAGGCTTTCAACCGATACAAAAACATTCATTTCAAACCTTGAAGCAAAGGAAAGGGAAAGCTCCGGCATAAATAATCTTAAAATCGGCTATACCTCGGTTTTCGGATACTATATAGAAATCACCAAAGCCAATATTCCGCTTGCTCCGAAGCATTACATAAGAAAGCAGACGCTTACAAACTGCGAGAGATACATAACCGAAGAGCTGAAAAATCTCGAAGAGAAAATTCTCTCCGCGCAGGAAAAGACTTTGCGCCTTGAAAGCGCGATATTCAACGATTTGAGGCTGGCTATAGCCGGGTTTACCGGCGAGATATTAACAACTTCGCAGATTACCGCGGAGATAGATATTTTCTGCGGATTCGCGCAAAACGCGGTGGATTACAACTACTCATGTCCGCAGATAAGCGAAGGTGCGGAACTTACGATTATCGAAGGCAGGCATCCGGTTGTGGAAAGAATTTTAAAGTCCGGAGAGTTTGTCGCAAACGACGCTTCTTTTGAAGAGAGCTCAAGGATTATGATTCTCACAGGCCCGAACATGTCCGGTAAGTCAACGTACTTAAGGCAGACTGCGCTTATTGTGATAATGGCGCAGACAGGCTCTTTTGTTCCGGCGCAGAGCGCAAAAATCGGGCTCACGGACAGAATATTCACAAGAATCGGCGCCGGAGACAATCTTGCCGGCGGCGAATCCACATTTATGGTAGAGATGACCGAGACTGCAAACATACTGAACCAATATACTGCAAGAAGCCTGATAATTTTAGACGAAGTCGGAAGGGGCACTTCGACATACGACGGAATGTCTATAGCCTGGGCTATCATAGAGTACTTTGCCGACGAACGCAGAGCGGCAAATACCGGGGCAAAGGTTCTGTTTGCCACGCACTATTTCGAGCTCACGGCGCTGGCGCAAAAGCTTAAAGGCGCAGCAAACTTCAGCGTTGACGTAAAAGAGTGGAACGGCGACGTCGTATTTCTTCACAAAATAGTCGAAGGCAGCGCGGATAAATCCTACGGAATACACGTGGCTAAAATCGCCGGCATTCCTCATCAGGTAATCGAAAGGGCGTACAAAATACTAAGGAAGCTTGAGACAAACCAGGTTGAGCCGTCAAAGCTTGACGAAACCGCGCAGGCCGAGTTTTTCTGTACAACTGAGCCTCAAATTTTAGTAGAATTAAGACAAATCGATACCGACAGGCTCACGCCCATAGAGGCGTTTAACATTTTGAGAGAGTGGAAGAATAAATACAAGTAACGGCAGATGCAGAGATGCAGTGACGCGGGGATGCAGGGTAACGGCCAAAACGACAAAAAGTCGTTGTCTTTGCTCCGCATCTCCGCATCCCCGCATCTTTGCATCGCAGTACTGGAGGAATCATGGTTGAAAAGAGAAAAAACCGCAGGATGCCGATTATAAAACAGTTCGGCGAACTCATTATGCTTAAGGTTGCAGGCGAATCTGTTCCGGGTATTATACTTGATCTTTCGGCCGACGGCGTTTCGCTTATGGCCTACGCGCATGTGCCGACAGGAACAAGCGTATGTCTTGACATAGACCTTCCGGATTTAAAAGCCGCCAATATGTGCGGCAAAGTGGTTTGGTCGCTTAAACAAGGCGAGATGTGGCGCATGGGCATATCCGTAACGGATATGAGCACCCTTGACGCAAAGCAGATCAACAGAATGGCCATAGCTTTCAACGACTGCGAAAATAAAATCATGCTCGGCGTTCCGGACGTATGCTACTCAAAATGCTCATATTACAAAATTTGCGAAAAACCGCAGAAAATCAAAGGCGAGGCATAGATGCAAGGATGCGAGGATGCGAAGCAAAGACAACGCCGTTGCTACGCATCTTCGCATCTTAGCATCTTCGCATCATTATGATAAATATCTTATCCCAGGAAACCATAAATAAAATTGCGGCGGGCGAAGTAGTAGAGCGCCCGCTTAACGCTGTAAAAGAGCTTGTAGAAAACTCTTTGGACGCCTGCGCTTCGTCAATCACGGTCGAAATCGCAGGAGCCGGAAAAAAGCTCATACGCGTTTCAGACAACGGGAGCGGAATGGACAAAGGGGACTTGGAGCTTTCCGTAATGCGCCACGCCACAAGCAAAATAGCTGATTTCAACGATTTGTCATACATAGATTCGCTCGGTTTCAGAGGCGAAGCGCTCGCATCGATTGCGGCTGTCTCAAAATTTGAAATTAAGACGAGAAAGAAAGGGGAAAGCTCGGGCTGGACACTCTCGTGCGAAGGCGGCAAGAAAGTAAAAGTCTCTCCCTGGGCCTGCGCCGAAGGAACGATTACCGAAGTCAAAGATTTATTTTTCAACACTCCGGTAAGGCACAAGTTTTTAAAAAGCGACGCAACCGAACGTACAAAAATAATAGCTTCCGTAGAGGAAACGTCTCTTGCAAACAGCACGATAGCTTTTAAGCTGCTGTCAGAAAATAAAACGGTTTTCTCAGCGGCAGGAACAGAAAGCAAAAAAGAACGCATATCTGATATTCTAGGAAAAGATTTTGCCGCAGCCTTAAGAAACATAAAAGTAAATCACGAAAAAGCGTCGTTTGACATATACTTTACCGGCAGGGACAATTCGCAGTCAAACCGAAATTACCAGTATCTCTTTGTAAACTCGCGCCCCGTAAATTTCCCGAAGTGGCTTATCCACTGCGTGTACAACGCTTACAAAGAATCCATCCCGCACGACAAACATCCCGGAGTTTTACTTTACATTACGATAGATCCGGCAGAGATAGACGTAAACATCCACCCGGCCAAAAGAGAGATTAAATTTTCAGATGAAGGCGCGGTTTATGATGTGGTTTTTAAGGCATTGAAAAATGCGCTTACTTCGCATGAGCACCCTTCTATACAGAAGAGTGAAGTGTGGGGAGTGAGGAGTGAAGATACTGCACCTGTCATTCTGAGCAAGGCG
>WQUP01000113.1 GCA_009782015.1 Endomicrobiia bacterium
AACTAAAATGCAAAAAGAAAAATCGCACCTTTTATATCTCATAGGCCGCCAGATGTTTCGCATAATGTTTGCGGTTTTTTACAGATGGCATGTGGAAGGCAGGGAAAATATACCCGAAGAAGGCGGGGCAATAATTGCGCCTAACCATATCAGCTGGTTTGATCCGCCGCTTACGGGAAGCGGTTTTAAAAGACCGTTGAACTTTATGGCTAAAAAAGAGCTTTTTGACATCCCGGTGCTCGGTTTTTTGATAAAGCGCACTCACGCGTTTCCCGTCAAAAGAGGCGTTCAGGATATGGCGGCAATGCGCAAAGCTTTTGAACTTTTGGAAAACGGACACCTTTTATTGATGTTTCCGGAAGGCACGCGCTCAAAAGACGGCAAGCTCGGCAAAGCCAGAGCCGGCGCCGGAATGGTTGCCTGCAACGCGCAGGTGCCTTTGATTCCGGCAAAGATTGAAAATACAAACAAGATGTCGAAGTTCAAAAAAATTACGATAAAGTACGGCAAGCCCGTATATCCGCCGAAAGATTTTACCAAAGAGGATTACACGGCGCTTTCGCAGAAAGCGTTAGACGCGATAGAGAAACTGTAGTTAATAGTTAATAGTGAATAGTTAATAATTTCGGAGCGGCTTCGCCGCGATATTGAGCATCGTTTGCCGTTAATTATTCACTATTAACTATTAATTATTAACTTGAAAGAAGGAAACTATGCCAAAAATTAAAATAGCAGAAAAATCCGGCTTTTGTTTCGGCGTTCGGCGCGCCATAGAGATGGCCGAAAAGACTTCCGGCTCAAAGGGGAAAGTTTATACCTTGGGGCCGATCATCCACAATCCCCAGGAAGTCAAAAGGCTTGAGAAAAAAGGGATTAAAACGCTGCAAAATCCTAAAACCCTTAAAAGCGGCACGGCAATTTTGCGCACTCACGGCATTCCGCTTTATCTTAGAAACGATCTTGAAAAGAAAGAGAGCGTCAATATAATAGATGCCACATGTCCGTTTGTAAAAAGGGCTCAGGATATAATAAAGGAACTTAGTTCCGAAAACGAAACCATAGTCATAGCCGGCGAAAAGGTGCATCCGGAAGTTGTGGGGCTTATGTCTTACGGCAGCGGCAAGTGCGTGGTAATAGAAAATCCCAAAGAGGCGGACAAGCTTAAAGTAAAAGGCAACATAAGCATAGTCAGCCAAACCACACAGACGCCGGAAAACTTTGACGGTATTGTAAAAAGCTTAAAAAAACGCTATAAGGTTAGGGTTTTCAACACGATATGCAAGGCCACTTTTGACAGGCAGAAGGCTGCGGAAAAGCTTGCAAGGACCGTTGACCTGATGATAGTAATCGGCGGAAAGAACTCGGGAAACACAACAAGGCTTGCCCAAATCTGCGGCGCGAAAACAAAAACTTACCACATTGAAACCGTGGAAGACATAAAAAAAAGCTGGTTTAAAAACAAGAATATAATCGGGCTGACGGCAGGCGCGTCAACTCCGGATTGGATAATAAAACAGGTAAAGGAGGAGATAGAACGGCAGTTGGAACGACAGTTTGGAGTTTAAAGGCAGTGCGGAGTGAATGAGTTTTCGCGGAGCGAAAACCTATAATAAGTTTCGGGGACAATATCCCCGAAACACAATAACTCCACTCTTCACACTCCAAACTCCACACTTATACTATACAAACAACGGAGAAAAATAATGGCTTTAGATAAGAATGTAACCAGTTTTGAAGAAAATGAAATGACCATGGCAGACCTCATGAACGAGTATAAAGGCTCGGACAACATGAGCGGCGGCAAAGAGATCGAAGTGACCATAGTGGAAGAAAACGCGGACGGCTTTATGGCCGATATCGGAATGAAGTCGGAGGCGATGATTCCTAAAACCGAGTTTGAGGAAGGCAAAATACCGCCGGAACTTAAAGTCGGAGCGACAGTCAAGGTAAAAATCGTAAATACCCGAGGCATGACCATACTCTCTTACAGGGAAGTAGCGGAAAAAGCGAAATGGGACGCGGTTGAAAAACTTTTTAAAGAAGGCAAGCACGTTCACGGCACGATTTTAAAAACCGTCAAAGGCGGTTTTATAGTAGATATCGGCGGCATAAACGCGTTTCTGCACATATCCCAGGTTTCCGCAAGTTTTGTAAAAGACGGCGAAAAGTACGTCGGCAAGTCTTATGAATTTGCGCTTACCGAATTTGACAGATACGCAAAAAAAGCCTCGGTTTCCCGCCGCAAAATTTTGGAAGATCAAAAAAGCGCAAACAGGGAAGCCGCGCTCAGCTCCATAGCGGAAGGCCAGATAGTTGACGGTACGGTCTCAAAGATTATGCCTTTCGGAGCTTTCGTAAATCTTGGCGGCATCGACGGCCTTTTGCACATCGGCGAAATGGCCTGGTATAAAGTAAACAAAGTCGAAGACCTTCTCCACGAAGGTCAGAACGTCAGGGTGCAGGTCGGAAAAGTTGATAAGGCGTCGGGCAAGATTTCGCTCAGCATGAAAAACCTCACGCCGCATCCCTGGGACTCGGCTTCCGAGAGATTTCCCGAAGGCCTGATAATGAAAGGAAAAGTAACTTCGGTTATGGATTACGGCGCTTTTGTGGAACTTGAGCCCGGCATCGAAGGCCTTTTGCACGCTTCTGAGTACGCATGGAACGACAGCGAAACGGCGTTTAAGAAAAACGTCAAAAAAGGGCATGAGCTCGAAGTAAAAATTATCGGCGTTGACAAGGAAAACAAAAAGATATCGCTTTCCGTAAAAAAGATACAAGCAAATCCCTGGGACGACGCTTCCAGGCATTATGCGCCCGGCGCAAAAGTCAAAGGCGCAGTTCAAAACATCATGCCTTTCGGCGCTTTTATAAAACTTCCGCAAGGTATTGAAGGGCTTGTGCACATAAGCGATTTTTCGTGGACGCAAAGGATAAAGCACCCTGAAAACATGCTCAAAAAAGGCGACGAAGTGGAAGTTGTGGTGCTTTCTGTAAATCCGCAGACAGAAAAAATATCGCTTTCCATAAAGCACGCGACGGAAGATCCGTACAAAAAATATAAAACCGGAACCGCGGTAACCGGAAAAGTAGTAAGAGTTGCAGAGTTTGGCGTTTTTATAGAAATCGAGCCCGGAATAGAAGCGCTTATAAAAAACAGCGAAATTTCTTCGATAAAAGAAGAGCGCAGCGCCTCGACGCTTAAAGAAGGCGACACTGTTGAAGCCAAGATAATAAAAGTAGATTCGAAAGACAGAAAACTTGAAGCTTCTATAAAAAAACTCGAGTTTGACAGGGAAAAAGAGCTTGTTAAAAAGTACGCCAATCAAGACGACAAGCCCACTTTGGGCCAGCTTTTGGTTGATGAAAACGAGAGTGAACAGAATTAACCAGGACAAGAATTTATGGGTTTTAATTCCCCTTCTGTGAAGAGAGTGGTCTCTTTTTAAGGATTATATATAAAGTTTTACCTTCTCCCCTTGCGGGGCGGCAGTGCGAGGAATGTAGCCTGTCCCCGAGTGTCTAAATCGGGGAAGCACAAGTCTGCCGCGGGCGCGAGATGTGAGCGCCCCGGGTCTGAACGCAGTGAAGACTTGGGAGGCGCAGCGCTCCCCATTCGTTAAAAGCATACCCCTCACCCGACGCTTCGCGCCACCCTCTCCCGCAAGGGGCGAGGGAAAAAAGGTAACGAGTCTAACGGATTTGTTGGAATTAACGGGAGTGTGATAAAGTAAAACGGGGGACAAAGTCCCCGATAGGACAAAGCTAACGATTCTTGCTAGGGGGTTTTTAATGAAGAAGCTTTTGTCGTCCGTTGTCGCTTTTGTTTTTCTTACGGCTTGCGTGATTCCTGTCCGTGCGCAGTTTGACTTCGCGGGATATTTGCCGACTTTAGACGCGCTAAACACGTCAAACGCAGCAGTTTATCCAAATCCTCCGTTTTCCTCAGCTTACACCGCAGCAACGCCGAACCAGTCCTTGTTTTTCACGGTTTCCGGCGCAACCGATCCCAATTTTAAATTTACGTACTATACCGCTGATACAAACGGGACGCTGACTCCTGTGTACTACGGCTATTCATATGATATAAAGACCGGCGCAGCAAGCAAGGCGCGCGCAACAACGGCCGCTACAATTACTGACGGCAGTTGGTTTAATATTGCCGGCGCGGCATCCGGCGGAGCAATCGCGCTAGGCGCAGGCACGGTTTCCGGAATTGTCGGCGATTTTGTAAACAATTCCATTACTGGCACAGCTGCATTAAACGGCGGCGCGATTTATAATACCGCCGCGTCAATAGGCGTTGCGAACGGTTTGTACGGCGATTTTATCGCAAATTCGGTAAACACTTCCGCTGCCGGACAGGGCGGCGCGATTATGAACACCGGCGCAAACGCCGTTATCGGAAATATCACCGGAAATTTTATCGGAAATAAAGTAAACAGCGGCGGAACAAGCGCGGCTTCCGGCGGCGCGATATCTAATAACAACGGACAGATAGCCGTCGGCGGTAAAATCACGGGCGCCTTTATAAATAACGTCGCGCAAAGCAGCGGCACAGGCGCAGCCCAGGGCGGCGCGATACGCAATTCAGGCACGACGTCGGAAATAGGCGATTTAGAGTCGCAGTTTATCGGCAACTACGCGATCTCCGTATCAACAACCGGCTCGACAAGCGGCGCAGCAGCCGGCGGCGCAATATGGAATGACACTACCGGCACGATCGGCGCCGTTATAAACGGTCTTTTTAACGGAAACTATGTTTCCGCGCAGTTCAACACGGCTGAAGGCGGCGCGATATACAATGCCGGAAAATTTGCTGTTGGCAAAGGAATCGCGGCAGACTTTATAGGAAACAGCGCGCTCTCCGGCACATCGGCAACAAACCAATACGCGCAGGGCGGCGCGATTTTTAATAACACCGCTACGGCCGTGATGGGAACTATCACCGGAAATTTTATCGGAAATTCCGCAATAGTATCGCCGACCGACCCGGCCGCAACGACATCCGGGCAGGCTCAGGGCGGCGCGATATATAACGGCGCCGGCTCAAGCATAGGAGAGATCGCCGGCAGTTTTGTAAATAATTACGCTATGTCAGCGCTAAATGCGGCGATTGGCGGCGCGCTCCTTAACAGCGGCGCGGCCGCAATTATCGGAAATATCACCGGCGATTTTGCGGGCAACTACGCGCAA
>WQUP01000114.1 GCA_009782015.1 Endomicrobiia bacterium
CTGTGCTGTGCTGTGCTGTGCTGTGCTGTGCTGTGCTGTGCTGTGCTGTGCTGTGCTGTGCTGTGCTGTGCTGTGCTGTGCTGTGCTGTGCTGTGCTGTGAGGACATTTTTCTCATACCCATTTTTTCTTTATTGGAAATCACAATTTGTGACATCCAATTTTCAACTTCAGACTTAGTGAGCTGAAACATGAAATCTTGCGGAAATCTGTCTATGTTTCTCTTTACGGCCTGATTTAATACTCTTGTTTCAACGCCGTATAACTCCGCTAAATCTCTGTCTATCATTACTTGTGATCCGCGAAAGGTAAGTATTTTAGACTTTATATCGTTATAATGAGAAACTGCTAAAACAATTTCATTTTTTGACATTTGAAACCTCGTATTTTGAAAATAAACACGCTAACCCAATGAAAGTATATCAAATCAGATACCCCGTTGAAAAAGTCTTCTTTAGTAAGTTCAGACACTAATCCACCGTAAGAACGGATTGCAAATATGCGACCGACTCAAGTGTCCGGACACTGTCTGGACACTTTGGTATTCGAGATAAAACTTTCTCATATTAAAGCCGTTTCTTTTACAAATTATTTTATCAAATTATTCCATTCTTTTTATTCTCGATTCTATCTCCGCAATGGACGGCAGTTCGGATTTTAAATTTTTAGGCAATAAGTTAGTTAGTTTGTATTCTGAAATGCCTATCGGATGAGAAGAGCCTTCAAGCGCATATTGAGCCAAAACATTGTCTTTTGTTTTGCATATCAAAAGCCCCAATGTAGTGTTATCGTCTTTATTTTTTAGTTGGTGATTAACCGCAGATACATAAGCTCCAAGTTGCCCCGTGAAAGACGCGTCAAATTCTCCGGCTTTTAACTCTACGACAATAAAACAGCGCAATTTTAAATGATAAAACAGCATATCTATAAAAAGCTCTTTCTTGCCTGCCATGACAGAGATTTGTCTTCCTACAAAAGCAAATCCCCTGCCTAGTTCCAATAAAAATTTTGTTATGTTCGCGGATAACTCGTTTTCAAGTTCTCTTTCCTTATAATTTTCGGAAAGCGTCAGAAAATCAAAATTATACGGATCTTTCAATGTCTCTTTTGCTAGGTCGCTTTGCGGCGCAGGAAGCAATTTATCAAAATTTGTTACGGATTTGCCCTTTTGTTTATACAAACCCGCTTCCAGAAAATTCAGCAATACTGCGCGGCTCCAGCCGTTTTCTATGGTTTTGGAAATATAAAAAAGAGCTTCTTCAACGGAACTGCATTTGTTGATAATTTCTCTATGATGTCCCCAAGGAATTTGAAAAATAACGGAATTCTCTAATTCGTCCACAAGTTGTGGACGAATTTCAGCGTCTTTGCCGTAGAATTGATAGAAATATTTGCAATATTTCAAATTCGTCGACGAAAATCCCTGCATATCCGGGAATTCGGATTTTAGTTCTTTGCTTACTTTTTCATAAAATCCGCTGCCCCAAACGGAATCCATTTTTTTAGTTGCAATGTCATTGCCCAAATCCCAATACAGCTTTAGCAGCTCGGAATTAACTTTAACGGCCGCTTTAATTTGGCTTTGCCGAATCCGCTGCTTTAATGCGCGCAGCCACTTGTTAAAATCTAAAGAATGCCTGACTGTTAATTTATTATTTGCAATCTTTGACGGTTTTATTTTGTTCATACACGCCCTTTAAGAAATTTTTGTGGTCTAGGTGACGAATTGACCACTTTTATTCCATCTCTTTTATCGCGGTTTCTTCGCCTTTAAAAATTCCCCAGTGGGTGAAACCTATTTTTTTAAGTTTATCAAGCTGGTTGGACAAGTTTTTCTGGCGCATAAAGACCGAAACGGTATTGTAATTTTCTCTCAGTTTTTCGGAGTATGTTACCGCGTCGCAATAGCCGTTTGAATCGCCGCTGTTTTTTTCATCCGAGTACAGAAGCGCGGCTTTTTTGCGGCCGGACTGAGCCGGCGCATCGGAGCCTGAGAAAAAATAATCTATTATTCTCTCAAACCCTAGCGAAAATCCGCAGGCTGAAACTTGCTGCCCTGAAAAACTTCCTATCATATTATCGTAACGGCCGCCGCCGCCGAAAGAGAGGCCGCCGTTTATTTCGTTGACTTCGTATATTGCGCCGGTATAATAATCCATTCCGCGCACAAGCATGGGGTCAAACCTGATATTTATATCTGGAAGAAGAGTTTTTACGGAAGAAATTATTACTGACAGTTCCTTGCCGGCGGCATCAAACGACTGCAAATCCGGAATTTCTCCGTTTTTTATCCGTTCGAATCTGTTTTTTACGTTAGCCAGCACGTTTTCAGGAAATTCTTTTTTTCTGAGCTCTTCTATAATATCTTCCAACGATTTTTTATCAAGCTTATCCAAAGCTATCAGAAAATCGCGGTATTGAGCATCATCTGTTATGCCGCATTCGGCGCTGATTTTTTTGAGTATGTGTCTGTCGTTTATCCTGATTTCAAAATTTTTTATTTTCAATTCCTGAAGCGTTTTGCAGGTAACATATATAAGTTCAATCTCGCAGTTTTGGGTATCGTCGCCGATTATGTCTATATCGCATTGGGTAAACTGTCTGTAGCGCGATTTTTGCGGCCTCTCGGCTCTCCAGACGTTTCCTATCTGAAACACTTTAAAAGGTTTTGGCAGATTGTCTTTGTAATGCGCGTAGTAGCGCGCCAGAGGAACGGTAAGATCATAGCGCAGGCCGAAATCGGCGATATCGTTTTCCGCGGCTCCGTCTTTAAGCGCCGCTTTTAGCTCGTCGCCGCGTTTTAGAATTTTAAATATAAGTTTTTCGTTTTCCCCGCCCTTTTTGCCGGTAAGGTTTTCAAGTTTCTCAAGGCATGGGGTTTCGATGGAATTGAATCCGTATTTTTTGTAGTTTGAGGTTATTATATTGACGACTTCGTTTCTGGTTTCCGACGCGACAGGCTCAATATCTCTTGTTCCCGTTGCCGGTAAAAAACTGCTTTCCATTTGTAGCCTCTTTTTTATAACAGCGATGCGAGGATGCGGGGATGCGATGATGCAGGGTAACGGCAAAACAACTGCAACAACACGCTCTCTCCCTGACCTCTCCCTGACAAGTGAGAGGTGAACTGCTTAAATTTCATCGGAATTTAAAGCTTTGGATTTCCGTTATTTTCCGTACACAAAAGCTTTTCCGGCTTTTAGCAGTTTGTTGAGTTTGGCCTGAGTGTCCGACTCTGCGTAAAGCCTTACCACCGGCTCGGTTCCGGATAATCTGAAGCCTATCCACGTGCCTTCGTCAAGAATGAATTTATCTCCGTCGATAGTTATCTTCTTTTGAACTTTCATTCCGGCAAACTCTTGCGGAGATTTTGTTTCAAGCGTTTCTCTAAAGGCGGACATGGTGTCAGCCGGAAGATGAAAGTTAAGCCTTGACGTAATTATTTCTCCCGTCATATTTTTTATTTCTTTCAGAAGCGCCGTAACAGATTTTTTGCTCATGGCCACCGCTTCCGCCATGAGAAGACACGCAAGTATGCCGTCTTTTTCCGGAATATGCCCTCTTATTGTAAGGCCGCCGGACTCTTCTCCGCCTACGATAAAATCTTTCGGATGTTTTACCATTATGTCGCCTATGTATTTAAACCCGACGGGAGTTTCCATAACTTCAACGCCGATTTTTGCGGCAAGCCTGTCAAGCATGTGGCTGGTCATTACGCTTCTTGCGGCAATGCCGGTCCAGCCTCTTGTTTTGTTCAAGTGGTATAAAACCACGGGAATAACCTGATTGGGCGTAATGAACTCGCCGTTTGAATCTATGATGCCGAACCTGTCTGCATCGCCGTCGGTTGCAAGGCCGAGTTTGCAGGACTCCTTTTTTACCGTCTGGAAAAGCTCTTTTATGTTATTTTCGTTCGGTTCGGGCGCTCCGTTTGGAGCAAACATTGTATCCCTGTTTTTATTTATTGTCTTTTGTTTTATTCCGGCTTCGTCAAGCAGCGCGTCAAGATAATCGTTCCCGGTGCCGTGCAAAATGTCCACCGCGACTTTGATTCCGGCTTTTTTGAGAGCCTTAAAATTTATCAGTTCCCTCATTTTCTTCATGTAAGCCGGCCGCGGATTGTACATCTCGACGGCTTTATTTTTTAAAGCCTGTTCAAGCGGCATAGTCTTTACGTCTTTATGCTGAATCTGTGCGCAGTACATCTCGATTTTCCGGGTAGTTTCCGGAAGAGCCGGGCCGCCCCATGACGGAGAGTATTTTATTCCGTTGTAAAGATAAGGATTGTGGCTTGCCGTAAAGTTTATTCCGCCGGCAAGTTTTGAATTTATTATGTCAAACGCTATCACGGGCGTCGGAGTATCCCTTTTGCAAAGCAAAGCTTTTATGCCGTTGCCGGCCAGCACTTCTGCCGACGCTTTTGCAAAATCTTCCGACATAAATCTCGTGTCATAACCGATAACGACGGACGCCTTTTTATGTTCTTCGTTTAAAAGTTTCGCTATAGCCTGCGTTACGATTCTAACGTTGCCGTAAGTAAAATCCTCGGCAATAATGCCTCTCCAGCCGGATGTGCCGAATTTGATCATGATATCAACTCCCGAAAATACGAGTTAATAGTTAACAGTGAATAGTTAATAGTTTTGGAGCGGCTTCGCCGCGACATTTAGTTTAGTGTCGTTTGCCGTTAACTATTAACTATTCACTGTTAACTATTAACTGCCGTTATTCCTGCCACTCTTTCAACTTCTCCGTATAAATCTCGATAAAGCCGTGCGCGGTTGACCTGTCTTTTGCTTCTGCCCAGATGTGAAAAAACGCTTCGTCAGGATCAGGCACTAAAAGAACCCAGCCGTTGTTTAGAAATATTTTAACGCCGTCGATAAGTTCGGATTTCTTGTTCTTTGCGTCTTCGATGGCTTTGCGCATTACCTGGCCTTTTTTATCCCAGGAGCACGGGACAGTTTTATGCAGAACGTCAAACGACGGAATTTCGCGGCTTATCCTGCTTAAAGTTACGTCGTCTTCTGACATCATCTCTATGACTTTTCCTATGGCGTACATCGCGTCAAAAGCGGACTGGAATTCCGGGAATATAAAACCGCCGTAACCGTCTCCGACAAATGTGACGTTTTTGCCGTTTGCCGCTTCCATTATATTTCTCGGGCTTGTCGCGGTTCTCACTACCTTTGCGCCGAACTTTTCGGCAAGCTCTTCTATTACCGACGAGGTGTTTACGGGAACGGCTATCACGGTTTCCTTGTCTTTGTGCGTCTTCATGACAAGATACGCCACCAAAAGCATCGCGATATCGTCCTGCACTATCTTTCCCTTTTCGTCAACCATAAATAATTTTTCGGCGCCGGTATCTATAAGAAAACCTGCGTCGGCCTTAAGCGTCGTAACTATGTCGGAAAGCTGCCCGAGCGAGTTGTTGAACTCTTCAGTGGACTTGGTTATTTTGGAAGAGTTGACAAAAGCGTTAAGCGCCACGATATCCATATCGAGTTCGCCCAGTATCGCCGGAAATATCATTGACGCAGAAGAGTAGGCGTAGTCGATTACAATTTTGCGTTTTGATTTTTTGATCACGTCTTTTTTAATAGTGTTTAGATAGCCTGTTTTATAGTATTCGACGGCGCGCGGCGGAACGGTGATTTCGCCGACATTGTCCATATTCGCGCGTTTAAAATCTTCCCTGAAGAAAAGCTGCTCTATGGCTTTTTCCTGATTTATAGAAATATCGCCGCCTTTTGAATCGAAGAATTTTATATCCACAAGGCGCGGATCGTACGGCGACTGCCTGACGTGTATTCCGCCGGACTCGCCTTCGTTTCCTATCTCATATCTCACGACAGGTATCGGCGAGCTCTGCAGATCGCCGACTTTTACGCCGGCGGACAAAAGCCCGGAGATCATTCCTCTTTTTATCATCCTTGTGGCGCGATGGCCGTCTCTTGAAGTTATTATGTAAGCGCCGCTGCCGACGAAAGCCCCGTATGCCGAGCCTATTTTTGCGGCAAATTCCGGCGTGATTTCAACGTTGCCAAGCCCCGTAATCCCGTAAGCGTTAAATAATGCCTTGTTCCACTTTTCGCCCCATACAAGACTGCTTGAAAGAATGGCTCCGGCTTCAACTATTTTATGCGGCCATATTCTTAAGTTTGTGCGTATTATGGCGTCGGCGCCTATTTTGCATTCGTCGGCTATTATCGTTCCGACCTGCACCACGGCTCTTGTGCCGATCTTGGTTGACGAGCCTATGACGTCTTCCTTAAGCCTTGCTTCAGGCCCCATTAAAACGCCGTCCCACAAAATGCTTCCGAGCACTTCCGCGCCGGAGCCGATTTTTACGTTTGACCCTATGACCGAACGCGAAATTCTTGCCCCGTCGCCTATCGTAACATTGTCGCCGAGTATTACCTGGCCGTCAACTTCAACGTTTTTTCCTATGGACGAACTTTTCCCGGCGATTATTTCTTTTGCGCCGACTTTTATCTTTTTGCCGTCAAGCTCTATCTTTACTTTGCCGTCAAGTATGTCGTAATGGGCAAGCCTGTACTCGTCGTGATTGCCTATGTCTTTCCAGTATCCTTCGGCAATATAGCCGTAAAGCGCTTTTTTCTCTTTTAGAAGGAGCGGATACAGATCTTTGGAAAAGTCAAACGATTTGTCGTCTGGAATATAGTTGAAAACCTCGGGCTCAAGAATATAGATGCCGGTGTTTATGGTATCGGAGAAAACCTCTCCCCATGAGGGCTTTTCAAGAAATCTTTCAACCTTGCCGTCATTGTCCGTGATAACCACGCCGAACTGCAGCGGATTGTTTACTCTGGTAAGAACCATCGTTGCTACTGCTTTCTTCTGCTTGTGGTACTCCACGGCTTTGGAAAGGTCAAAATCGGTAAGCACGTCGCCGGAAATCACTATGAACGTATCGTTTATATTTTTGTTGGCGAATTTGACGCTGCCGGCCGTGCCGAGATCTGACTCGGGACGCAGATATTTTATGTTCACTCCGAACTTTTTACCGTCGCCGAAATAGTTTGTTATTATCTCCGGCTGGTAGTAGAGCATCATCGTCATGTCGTTAAAATTGTATTGTTTGAGAAGATTTATTATATGGCAAAGCATGGGCTTGTTTGCCATAGGCGCCATCGGTTTTGGGATACTGCAAGTGATTGGTCTTAATCTTGTGCCGAAACCGCCTGCCATAATAACAGCCTGCATAGTGCACCTCTCCGTTAAAAGTTATTTAAAAACAGATTTTTTGATAAGGCGATTTTATCAAAAATAACCATTAAAATCAAAAGAAAGATTGAAGAGTGAAGAGTGGAGAGTGGAGATACGGCAAAAGCTTTTTTTGTTGTCATTGCGAGGCGACAAAGTCGTCGAAGCAATCTAGAGCAGTTGGCCGTATCTTCACTCTTCACTCCCCACTCTTCACTTTGCCGTTTTTGACACATCCTTATTTTTAGAATATAATCACAAATGATTCACACAATTCGTCATTGCGGCCTCAGAGCCGCAATGACGACACAAATAGTTTTGAGGTCTATCATGCTTGAACATAAACGCAAAAAAAGATTTTTTACCGCGCCGTTTCTTTTTCTTCTTATAGTTGTTCCAGCCGTGCTGCTGGCGCTCGCTTTTTTGGCTAAAAAAACCATTGAAGATCTGCCGTCGATAAGCCAGCTTGAAAACTATACGCCAAATCTCAGCACGAAAATATACGATAAAGACAACAGCCTTATAGCCGAGCTTTTCACAGAGCGAAGAGTGCTCGTTCCCATAAACGAAATACCGGCAAATCTGCAAAATGCCTTCATATCCATAGAAGACAACGATTTTTACCGCCACTGGGGGCTCTCGACAAAAGGCATAATGAGAGCGCTGTCCAGAATTTTTCTCAAAATGAGAGTGGCGGAGGGCGGCTCAACGATTACGCAGCAGCTGGCCAAGACCATATTTCTTACTCCGGAAAAAACGCTGTCGCGCAAAATAAAAGAAGCTCTGCTCACCATACAGCTTGAGAAAGATTACTCCAAATCCGAAATAATGCAGTTTTACGTAAACCAGATATACTTCGGCAGCGGCGCTTACGGAGCGCAGGCCGCGGCGAGAATATACTTTAATAAAGACGTTCAGGAGATCAATCTGGCAGAATGCGCCATGCTTGCCGCAATACCTAAATCGCCGAATTATTACAACCCTTTCAAAAACGCCAAAGCGGCTTTGACCAGAAGAAATCTGGTTCTTGCAAGAATGAGGCAGCTCGGATACATAACGCCGCAGCAGGAAGAAGAAGCCGCTGCATCGCCGCTTCCGGTTAAAAGCGAAAATGTAAAAAAAGATTCCGGGCATTACTTTGTGGAGTTCCTGCGCATAATGCTTGAGCCGAAATACGGCACAAACGTTTTGTTTAACTCAGGGCTGTCAATTTATACCACTTTGGACATGCAGGCTCAGACCGCCGCGGAAAAATCCATAGAAGAATCGCTTGCGCAGTTTGACGCAACCAGGGCAAAAGCGTTTGAAAAAGAAGGCAAAGAGCCCATAAAAGTGCAGGGAGCGCTGGTTGCAATCGACATAAAAACCGGCGCGATACGCGCAATGGTCGGCGGAAGAGATTTCAAAGAAACGCAGTTTAACAGAGCCACCCAGGCCAAACGCCAGCCGGGATCTTCTTTTAAAGCGTTCGTATATCTTGCCGCCATAGAATCCGGACTTAACGCCGCGACGCTTCTTGACGACGAACCCATGATATTCGTTTACAACGGCGCAAAGTGGGATCTCGTATCAAGAGACATGACGGAACTCGAAAATATAGCCGAACGTGTGCCGGAAGCAGATCTCACGGACACCATGAAAGTCTGGACGCCGGTCAACTACGGCAACAAGTACAGGGGGCCGGTAACTCTCAGAACGGCTTTGGCGCTTTCCATAAACACGTGCGCCGTACAGACGATAATGCATGTTACGCCCAAAGCGGTAATACAGTGCGCCAGAAAACTCGGCGTAACCACGCCGCTTTCAAACTCTCTTGCGCTGGCGCTGGGTTCAAGCGACGTAATACTTCAGGAGATGGTTTCGGCTTACGCCGTTTTCGGCTCCGGCGGCGTTAAAACCGCGCCTTACGTCATAACTAAAATTACGGATAAAGACGGAAAAATTCTCGAGCAGAACATTCCGCAGCAGCAGGAAGTTCTTTCGCCGCAGACATGCTACATAATGACAAACATGCTTAAATCCGTAGTGGAAAGAGGCAGCGGCTGGTACGCGAAAAATCTCGGAAGGCCATGCGCCGGCAAAACCGGAACCACGAACGATTACACGGACGCGTGGTTTATAGGCTATACTCCCCAGCTTGCTGCAGGAGTTTGGGTCGGATACGACGACAGAAGCGTTTCTTTAGGGGACAATGCGACCGGAGGAGCCGTGGCGTGCCCGATATGGACGAATTTTATGAAAGGGGCTCTCGCCGGAAAACCGATAGTCGATTTTTCGCAGCCCGACAATATAGAGTGGGCTCTTATAGATCCGCAGACCGGACTTTTAGCCCTGAGCAAAACGCCCGGAGCGTTTTTGGAAGCGTTTATAAAAGGAACAGCGCCGACGCACTATTACAACCAGGCACTTCCGGAAGTCAAAAGGCAGAATCTTACAATCGAGGAAGAGGGATACTAGACTTTTCTATCACTTCATAATGAGTCATTCCGTTTTTGTTGTCAAACTTTGAAACCGACCGGGTGCCTTTAAAAAATCCTTTCGTGTTCGTTATTGTAACAGTCAAAACGTCTCCGTATACTTCCGCTTTCATCAAAGTGAAGAAAACGTTTGCGGAAAGATCTATCCCCAGTTCTGAGCTTGAAGGCGTGTCGCCGAACTCCAAAAACTTTCCCGTTTGCGTAAAATACATATTCTGTTTCTTTAAAATCACTCCGGTAATAATTCCGGCTTCGTTCAGCATCTCTATCCGCACCTGCTTAAGATAGACAAAACAAACCGACAGCGCAAAAAACGCGCATACCGCAACCGGAAAAACTACGGCTGAAATGTTTCTTTTCATGTTTAACTCGCTGCTATAATGAAGAATGAAAAATGAACATCCGCACAGCAAACTGTGTGGTATCAGTTGTCATTGCGGCCTCCGAGCCGCAATCCATTTTTAAACTTGGATTCCCGCTGGAGTTTACCCTCGAGCGTCTGAATCGGGGGCTGGAATGACATCTAAGCGGTTCCCCGCGGCAAAGCCGCGATATTTAATCCGCGCGCAAAGCGCGCTCAGACATTTTTAATTATTAATTCTTAATTATTAATTGCCGTTATTTAAAGTAGTCGTACAGCTGTTTAAAATCCGGCTTTTGTCTTTTGGAATGCTCGCTGTAAAGCTTTTCCTTAGACTCCATCAGCGACTTCGATTTTATTCCGTACTCCAGAGCCATGGAAGCTTCGATGTACGCGCAAAGCTTGTCGCTTGCAGATATAAGCGTGCCGTCAACGGCGTTGTATTTTTTGTCGTCGTATTTAGAGGCGTCGTCAACTTTTACAACATTGCCGTTTTCAAATATCTTATCGGAAAATTCGTCCTGTATGAAATACTTCATCTCCGCGTGCCAGCTCTCAGGTATAAGCGGAAGTATCCGCTCGTCAACCTGTTTTTTCTCGTACTCTTTTATTATGTCCTCAAGGCCAGTTATCGACGACTTTATCGGCCTTATTATGTCTTTGGTGAGAATCTCCGGCAGATCGTGAAACAGAGACGAATAGAAGTTGTTGTAAATCCTTCTCTCAGAAACGTTCAGCTCAAGCGAAAATATGTATGAAAATATCGCGACGGTAAGCATGTGCCCGAGCACCGTGGTTTTAGGTATTCTGAAAGCCTGCGCCCATCTCTGCTGAAAGCGCAGCTGCCCGCAAAAATCGAGAAAGCCGTAATATTTTTTGTTTATCATCAGCTTTCTGATGCCCGAAAGATCGTCGAAAGTCGCAATGCTTTCGTCTATTTCCTGTTTTGTCCGCTCTATGCCGTAAATCATGGCGTTCCACGGATATATTATCCCGAACTCCCATTTTGTCGAAAGGCTGTGAGAGGCGCTCAAAATCCTTTTCTCGCGCTTTGCGTAATCAGCGTCAGAAAAGTATTTTTCAAATCTTTCGATTATACCGCCCTTAAGAGCGGAAAGCTCGCCCTTTAAATTGTCCGTAACCCAGGTGTTGAGCTCTTTTTCTTTTTTGGACATTATTTCGTGAAAAACTTCGGGTTTTAAGTCGGTAAGCATTATACGCTGGAAAAATTCGAATATGCCGCCTTCGATAAGTTTTATCCAGTCAACGGATTTTCCGTCGTCTTCCTCGAATTTCGCCACTATGTAGGCGATTATCATTTTATGCGCCTGTTTGTCGAGCTCGAAAAAATCGAACGGGCGTATGTGGTCGTTCCATCTCAAAATGTTTGCGGCTGAAAAAATCCTTAAAATCAAATCTTTTGTAATCATAACTCCCCTTTTTAACGGCAGAGTGAAGAGTGAGGAGCGGAGAGTGAGGATACGGCAAAGACAACGACGTTGCAGTATCTTCACTCCTCACTTTTCAATCTTCACTTTTTTTGGTCTGAACTTCCCGCGTCTATAAAAATATTTAGAACTATGCTGACTATGCTGAAAATAACGGCCGCTAAAAAAGCGGTCAGGAAATTTTTCATATAAAAACCTTTTATCATAAACGCGGTCAAATACATTAAAAAAGCGTTGATAACAAGCGTAAACAGCCCGAGAGTCAGAACGTTTATAGGCAAAGTCAGCACAAGCAAAAGCGGCTTAAGAACGGCATTCAACACCGCGATAACGACAGCCGAAGCAATAAGAGCGCCCCAGCCGGTTACAGCGGCGCCGGAAAGTATATTTACCACGACCAGCAGCGCGAAGATATTTACTATAAGCCTTATTATTATATGTTTCACAATGTTACACCGCCTTACTTTAGTTTGTTCCAGTTGAAGTAAATAAAAATTCTTCCGAAATTTTTATTGCCAACGTCAAGCCGAGAATATTTTGCTCTCATCTCTTTTTTATTAAAAAACCGCAGCACTTTTTCCTTCAGCTGCCCGGACCCTTTTCCCGGTATTATCTCGATAAAATCAAGCTTCTTCGCCCACGCGTCGCTTACTATCTTATTAAGCTCCGCGTCAATCTGCCCGCCTTTATTGAAAATCGGATGCAGATCAAGTTTTTGAAAAGACATCACACCGCCTAATTAATAAGTAATAAGTAACAAGTAATAGTACCGGCGCCGGCAAAAGTCTTTTTTACTTATTACTTTTTACTTATTACTTGCCGTTCCATGTATTTCTTCCGTTCTTTTTCGGAAAGCTTTTCTATCGCGTAGCGCAGCATTGTTCTGGGCATTTTTCCGCTGTGTTTGTCTAAAAAAGAATAAAGAACGCCGATGTCGCGCTTACCCGCCTCTCTGAGCATCCAGCCGGACGCTTTATGTATGAGGTCGTGTTTATGGCTCAGAAAATGCTCGGCGAGCCGCAATATCATGTCAAAGTTTTTTTGCCTTATGAAATAAAATGCCGCAAGAAGCGAAATTCTTTCTTTCCAGAGATTTCCGGAGTTTGCAAACTTCCAAAT